>JAOZRC010000091.1:2403-12281 GCA_029940345.1 Desulfobacterales bacterium | reverse complement strand
AACCGAAAAATGAAAGATGCCGATTTTTGCCCTTATTATCAAATAATACGGATACAATAATTCTATTTTAGCATCTTATCTAAAAAATAACAAGTGATTATACTGATCCGTTTTTAATTGATGTTAAATCAGAAGTGTTTTTCTTTATTCTCCTAAAAGCACTTTCGGCAACCAAGTGACGGATTCAGGGATCAGACAGATGATAGCCAAACCGATTAATTGAATAATTACAAAGGGAATAATCCCCTTATATATATCCATAGTTTGAACTTCGGGTGGGCAAACGCCTTTGAGATAAAATAAGGAAAATCCGAATGGGGGCGTCAAAAAGGAAGTTTGCAGGTTCACCGCTATCAACACCGCCAACCAAAGGGGATTCACCCCCATGGCTATCATAATAGGTGCCAGCACTGGCACATGGATAAAGGTGATTTCGATAAAATCCAGGAAAAAACCAGCGATAAAGATGATGGACATAACAATCAGCAGGATACCCCACTTGCCAAAAGGAAGGCTGGCAATCAGTTGCCTGACTAAAGCATCGCCGTTTAGCCCCCTGAAAACCAATCCTAATGTTGTCGCCCCCACCAGGATAATAAAAACCATACAAGTTAACTGGGTCGTGGTTTTCATTACCTCATTCAAAATTTTGTAATTAAATTTCTTTTGTAGTATGGTGAGTAGCGTAGCGCCCACAGCACCCACAGAAGCAGCCTCGGTGGGTGAGGCAATCCCCGCAAAAATGGAACCTAACACCGCAATCATCAGGCCCAAAGGGGGAATTAACGCTTTAAACACTCTTCGGTACAACTCTTTTGTGGTTATTGCGGCCAGTTCCTTATCAGGGATGGGCGGCGCCCATTCCGGCTTAATCTGAGCGATAATTAAGATATAAAGAATATAAAGAAAAACCAGGATGAACCCCGGAATGATAGCTCCGATGAAAAGGTCACCCACCGGAACGTTAATAATGTCACCGAGAAGCACCAGGACAATACTGGGTGGGATTATTTGTCCAAGCGTTCCCGATGCGGCCACAGTTCCGGTGGTCAATGATCTGCTATAATTGCGTTTTAGCATAGTGGGTACGGATAAAAGCCCCATGGTGACAACGGTTGCGCCCACAATACCGGTGGAAGCGCCCATCAAGGCGCCAACCGTTATTACCGATACGGCCAATCCGCCTCTGACCCGTGAAAAAACCAGTGCCATGGTTTCGAGCAACTCTTCCGCAAGCCCGGATTTTTCCAGCATCACCCCCATATAAATAAACAATGGAACAGCCAACAGCGTAAAATTTTTCATAATAGTGCCCCAGATTCTTAAAGGCAGCAGATTGAAAAAATCAACTCCGAACCCAATCAAACCAAAAAACAGGGACACTCCGCCGATTGTAAAAGCAACCGGATAGCCGGCCAGCAAAAATGCAAAAACGGCGGCAAACATAATTAAGGACAGATATTCCTGGATAAATTCCATTTATTTTTCCTCCTCATGCACACCATCTATAATTATCAGGAGGTTTTTAAACGCCTCGGCCACACCCTGTAATATGAGCAGGCAAAAACCCAGTGGAATTATCGCTTTTATGGCGTAACGCGCCGGCAAACCGCCTGGGTCCGGCGACACTTCCCGAACCATCCATGAGTTAAAAATGAAATCTTTAGTGGCATAAATTACAATTAACGCAAAAGGAATCAGAAACAGAAACGATCCGATGAAGTTGATCCAGGCTTTCGTTTTTTCACTAAATTTGACATAGATAATATCAACCCTGACATGACCATCGGTTTTTAACGTATAGGCGGCACCTAAAAGAAAAATCATTGCAAAAAGATGCCATTCAAACTCTTGCATCGCAATGCTTCCTTTGGAAAAAACATATCTTAAAATGACATCATAAAAAACTACCAGCACCAGCACAGTCGTCAGCCAGGCGACGAATTGCCCCACTTTTTCATTCAAATTGTCAACAATGCTGATATACTTTTTTAGTAAAAACATAAATTTCCTTTCTATTTGTAAATTTTTTGACCTGTGCAATTGATATAAAAATGTAGGGTGGGCAACATTTTGGCACTCACCTGAATTTATTAATGCTCAGTAGGCAAAGCGACGTACTTTGTTAAAGGAAGCAGCCTTTGCCCACCGGTTTTTTAGTAAATGGTGGGCATCGCCGACGAAGATCAGTGCAATATACCAGGTTTGGTTTCCAGCGATGCCCATACGAAATTTTCAACCGCACAGGTCGAAATTTTTGGCTTTCATCCAGGCGCATCTGTTTCCATGTACTCGTTTAAAAAGTGAATGTCAACGCCAACATGACGCCTTTATTTTGCATTGAGCCGGCCAGTCTGATTTTCAGATTGTGTTTCAGTTTTTCAACAAAATTAAATTTTTTAGATCGGTTGTACTTATGAGCACTGTTCACGGCACTATAAATATTACCTGTGTAAAATCCCAACTCGACAAGGGTAATCAGGCTCCCGATAGCCATCAAATCGTTATCAAAGGCCTCATACGCTGCATAAATCAGACCGCCGTTGAGCAAAAAAGAGATCAGGGCGTCTTGATGCCTTTTACAATACAGATGCCCTGCACCGGGGATAATTGCCAACGTTCCGGCCAATTTAGGATTTTTATAGTGGATCAGTTTTTCCTTTTTAAGGGCATCGGCCAATTGGCCCAGCCTGTATTTTTCTTTATTCCGGTTGCTAACTTTAGCAAAATAAAGCTGTGCTTGGTTAAAAGCGCCTGTTTCCACATAAATCCAACCGATCCTGTAATGGGCTTCATCTTTAATATCGGTGTTATCAGTTAAGCTTATCAAATTATGAAGCGTAGCGATCGCCTGCCCCGACGCTCTGGATTCGAAATAGCTTTCAGCCAGCATAAACCAAGCTTGCGGAGAGGCAACGCTGTCTTTCTGAGCGTCAATGATTGCGCGAAACGTATTTACCGCATCAGGATACTGTTTGTTTTTATGGTACGCTATTCCGATAAGCCAGTGTGCTTGGGCGACGCGCCTATCCAGGGGAAAAAAATGGATGAAGCGTTGAAACTCATCAATTGCACGAGCATAGTCTTCTTTAGTAAAATAATGATGCGCAAAAGCATATTGCCCGTCGGCGCTGATAACCAATTTAGAATCAGTGGCTGTAGAAATACTGACGGTACAAAAAAACAGATAGAAAGTAAAAAACAAGTAAATTTTTTTCATTTATCTTTTTTTAATTGTCTGAATCAGAATTTACAGGCCCGATTTTGAAATGTTGGTAGAATGTTCAGGATTTTATACATCAGAATTCTGCTAATTCTGATTCAGACGTTTTTCAAATTCTGCAACTTTAGGCACTTAAAACTTCAAATTTTTACTGTTGCGTCACCCGCAACACTTCCTCCATCGTGGTAATCCCATTTAATACCTTCCAGATGCCATCCTGATGCAGCGTGATCATACCCTGTTCCAATGCCTGACGTTTTATTTGGTTAGAATCGTGGGTTTTCAAAACCAGGCTTTTAAGACTGTCATTCAAGAGCATGATTTCAAAAATGCCGAGGCGTCCTTTATAGCCCGTATTGAAGCAATGTTCACATCCAAGAGCCTTATAAAAACGGGGATTGGAAAATTTTTCGGCAATTTGATCTTCCGTTATACCCAGTGTTTCTAACGCTCCCTGACCGGGGGAGTAAGCTTCTTTACATTCATTGCACAGTACGCGCACCAGTCGTTGAGCGGCTACGGCAATGACAGAAGATGAAATCAGGAAGGGTTCGACGCCGATATCCACCAGGCGGGTGATCGCACTGGCGGAATCATTGGTATGCAAAGTGGAAAAGACCAGGTGTCCGGTCAAAGCGGACTGCACGGCAATATCAGCCGTCTCCTTATCGCGTATTTCACCGATTAAGATCACATCCGGGTCTTGCCGGACAATCGATCTCAGGCCCCGGGCAAATGTCAGATCGATCTTGGCATTCACCTGGAGTTGGCTGATTCCTGGTAACTGGTATTCAATCGGGTCTTCAACCGTGATAATATTAATATCCGGTTTATTAATTGAGGATAAAATCGCATAAAGGGTTGTGGTCTTGCCGCTGCCGGTGGGACCGGTCATCAGGATGATGCCGTTGGGCGATTTCACCAGCTTTTTCAGCAACGCCAGACGTTCGGGAATTAACCCCAGCTCGGACAATTCAAGAAAAGACCCTGACTTATTTAAAAGTCGGAGAACAACCCTTTCACCGAATGATGTGGGCAACGTTGAAACGCGCACATCAATCTCTTGAACACCGATTTTGACATCAAAACGACCATCCTGGGGTAACCGTTTTTCAGCGATATTCAACTTGGCCATGACTTTAATGCGAGAAATCAGAGGAGCCTGAATGCGCTTGGGAGGCGTCAGCAGATCATACAAAATGCCGTCAACGCGGTAACGCACTTTAAAGCTGTTTTGATACGGTTCGATATGGATGTCACTTGCCCGCGCCTTGGATGATTGCGAGATGATATGGTTGACCAATCTGATAATCGGCGCATCGCTGGTGTCATCCAGGAGATCGGCGTTATCTTCAATGTCACTGATGACGATACTCTCATCATCTTCCATATCCTGCACAAGTTGTTGCGCTGAATCACGATTCAGATCATACGTGATGTTGATGACGGACATAATGGATCTGGAAGTTGAAAAAACCAGTTGATACGTTTTAAGGTTAAGCAAGCGCACCAGATCATCCAACGCATGGAAACAAAGCGGGTCATTAATCGCGATGGTGCAATGATCCGGTTGGGGAGATCGGGATTCATCCATCTCCGGTGATTTTGAGGAAGCGGCCTCTCCAGGAGCGTCGTTGTCAATATCCAGGGGCGCCATAATAAATTTTTTCAAAAATTGAATCGGCACGCGCTCGGTGAAAGCGCTATTGAAATTATCAAGAGGTAAGTCAGGCCGAAAGGGAATACCATAGCGGATGCTAAACGCTTCTAATAGTTGATTCTCCGTGATAATTTTTTTATTTTTTAAAATGACGCCGATGCGGCCGCCTTTTTCAGCTTGTATTTTGAGAGCGGCGTCCAGTTGTTCATCGGAAACACCGCAATGGGTTTGAAGAATCTCTATCAGACTGTTGGGTATCAGATTGTCAGGCACGGGCATCTTAGTTACCATTGAGGATTGTATCGTCTTCCATGCTTTCATCATGGTTAAATTTTTGTGCTTCCGCCGGTTTTTCCACAAGATTGTCTTTTATTATTTCACCAGTGCGCAAGTTGCGCCGATTCATTTCAATTTTGCCACCCGTAATTTTATCTGTTCCCATTCTTTTATCATTGTAACGCTTTTGTTTTTCCGCCGGACTATCTGTCAAATTTTCTTTTATCATTTCACCCGTTTGCAGGTTGCGTTGACGGTTTTGAGGTGTATCAATATTATCATCGGTAACTTTTCCCATGCTCTTTTTTTTATCTTCGTAAATTGCTTGTGCTTCCGCTGGGTTCTCCACCACATGGGGCGTTAAAAAAAAGTAAAGATTCTTTTTTTCTCTTGAGCGACTGTCTACTTTAAACAGCCAGCCAAGTCCGGGTATATCGCCTAGACAGGGGACTTTGTAATTACTCTGGGAAAAACTGTCATCAATCATTCCGCCGAGAACGACCGTATGGCCATCTTTTACAACCACCGTTGTTTCCACGGTGCGTTTGAATGTTGTCGGACGATCACTCGATGAAGTTTGGACAAGATCGTTCAGAGCTTCAACTTTTTGTGAAATTTCTAGTTTCAGCATCCGGTTCTTATTAATCTGGGGCGTTATCTTTAAGGTCATGCCGATATCTTTATATTCATACGTGTTGTAAGACTCATTGTTGCCTGCGGTTCCGGATTTGGTTTGGTAGGGAATATTTTGACCCACATGTATAATGGCTTCTTCATTGTCTGAGACTAACACTTGGGGTTTAGCCAGAATATGAATATCCCGATCATGTTGATAGGCCTTTATGATGGCGCCTAGACTGGGAAAGACAAGGCTGCCAATACGAATCGCTTCGCCGATGACTCCTACTGAAAAGCCGGTGGGAAATTGCGCCACACCAGAACTATTCTCTGTGAGGCCTCCCAACCCCTTTAAATTTGCATAATTATCACTACTAAAACCGCTTCCGTAACCTACAGAGACACCGCCGGGAGTTGCAGCGCCGCCCACCAACCATTCCACGCCAAGTCCGAAATCCTTGTCGGTGTTGACATCCATATATAACCCTTCAATATAGACCATCTCACGCGGGATATCCAATTTTCGGATGATCTCTTCCAACACCCGGTAGTCATCCTTATCCGCCATGATAATCAGGCTGTTAGTGCCTTTGTCGGCCGTTATTTTTACGTTTTCCGACACCACGGGTGAGGTTTTCTTACCCTTTTTTTTGCCGGTGGTGCGTTGCTTACCCGACAACGATTGAAGCACCTCCGCCAGTTCTTCCGCAGTGGCATGTTCAAGATAGTAGACCCGAATTTTTTCATCCCCTGGAGGCGTCTGCTTATCCAGAAGTGCGATCAAATTTTTAATACGTTTGGTTTCATCTTCACTGGCCAGTAAAATAATTGTATTGGTGCGTTCATCAGCGACAAATTTCATTTCATCCGCAGTTGTCGCAACCCCTTTTTTAGGACGACGGGCCTTTTTGAAAATCGAACTCAGTAATTTTACAAATTTAGTCGCATCGGCATATTCAAGTGGAATGACCGAAAGTTGTCGTCCGACTCCGGTAACATCAATGGTTTTGAGAATTTTAAGCAATCGCCTAATGTTGGAATAAAAATCGGTTAAAATCAGCGTATTAGTGGGCGCATACGCCAGTGCGACACTGCTTTTGGAAATCAGCGGCGCTATAATGCGTTTGATCGCAGCCGCATCGGCATATCTGAGCGGTATCAGTTGGGTGACAACCTTATCTTCCGGTGCGTGCGACTCGTCTTCCAGCATAGTTTCAATGTTTTTGGCGCGTGCATCCGGTGAAGGTATGATTTTAATGATTTTACCCGCTTTCACCGTAGCAAATCCATGAACTTCAAGTACAGACTCGAATACTTTGTAAGCTTCACTCACCGATATCCGTGAAGGTGAAATGATAGTCACTTTTCCTCTGACGCGATGATCCACAACAAAATTTTTACCGGTCAGTTCACTCATAAACTTGATTAAAATACTGATATCAACGTTATTAAAATCAATGGATATAAATTGTTCACCATCCGTTTGGGTTTGTACATCGAAAACGGGCGGATCGGAACTCGTTTGGGTTTGGGAGCCAGTGTCACCAGGTGATTGACCGGGTGTCATGCCGGGTTGCACGCGTCTACCCGGCTGACCGGGAATCGGTAGTGATGACGCCCCACCCGGCATCCTTCCCGGGCCCGTTTGGCGGGAAGAGGGCGCCCCCGGACCTCTTCCAGGTTGCATGGTTCCGGGTTGCATGGTTCCAGGTTGCATGGTTCCGGGTTGTCCGGGAAACTGATTTGGCGTCACTTCCCCGGGAGTTCTTCCCGGGCCTGTTTTTGAGAAGGGCTGTCCCATGGAATCGCTTCCCGGCTGTCCGGAACGAGGATTGAACGGATGTCTGTCAACCGACTGTTTGACCCTCTGGCCGGAGAACGGATTCGTTTGCGGGTCGCTATTTTTTTGCCCGGGGAATTCATCCTTCCCGGAGGCAGATGATAACGCCGTAACAGTTATAAATAGGTAAACAATTAAAAACCGCATACTGATTTTAAAAAAATGTATTATTTTCATTAGGACTTTGTGTAATTACCTGATATCGTAATCAATGGTTCGGGGCATGCCCCGTCTTTTTATTTTTAACTGCAAATTAGCGCTTTCACCTAAACTCCGATAAAATTTGAGAGCATCGTCAATACTGCGTATATCTTTGCCATCCACACCCAAAATCACATCGCCGCTCTTCAAACCCAGCTTTCTGAAAACCGATTGAGGTTTTATACCGCTAATTGTCAGACCGTCAGGCTTGCCGTTAAAAAAATGGGGTCTGACCCGGACTTGCTTGAAAACCTCGTTGAGGTTATTCATTGATTTTTCCAGGTCGGAACGTTTAACTTTAATTTTTGTACGCTTTGACGGCTTTTTGGGAAGTGTGGGTTTTGCCAACTTGGCAACAGAAGGTTTGATTGTTTTCTTCTGGTTGCTCAATACTTTTTCAATTTTCAAAATTTCATCGTTGCCATTAACATCTAATATCACCTTTTCTCTTAAAATTATTTTGACGATCGCATTTTCGACGGAATCTCCCACCCGGTATAAACGCTGCTGTTTTTTATTATCGGCGATAATGGCGCAATTGCCGCTGTCATACATAATCGTCCCAAATAACTTCAGTTTAAGGTCGGTCTTTTGCAAAGCACCGACATCGACTTTTTTTGGCTTTGATGTAGGTGCCGGTGTCGGTTCATGAATACGCACGTCAAACAGATTACGCGTCTCAATCGCCTTATATGCCGACAGCGGGCGGAAAACTGCGGGGCCGCTTGCCTGTGACTTCTGACCGTTTATAGCCAATGCGGATCCGACGGTCAACTTACCGGTTTCATATTTATAAAAGGCCGCTACAGCAAAATAGATCGCCACAGTTGTCAATGCTAGATTTATCAAAATAAAATAGCGTTTCATCATCGAACCTGCGTCGCTGGTTGAACCGATTTAAGATTTTTTTTGCATTTCAGATAGAAATTCATTCTAATATCGAATTAATATAATAAGTTAACGCAACGAATATTTCGGTTTAACAAAAGTGCCACCAATTCTGAAAGAAAAGCCGTTTTCATCAAATATTTTGGGCGAAAACAAATTAACCGGAAGTTTACTTTTTATGTCGGCAAGAAATATTCGATGCGGCTGCACCGATCCGTTAAGATTGATCACACTTTTTTCCAATGGTTTTTGCAACTTGATCTGGCCGGAAAGTTTACCATTCAGTTGTTTTCCTTTTAAACTGAATTGCGCCAGGGTTATCAGGCGGTTATTTTGTGAAAAGTTAATATCAATTTGATCAGAAGTGATTTCACCCAGTTTAAAAATAGGATTTAATATGGTAACCGCAGCGTCGGTCGCTTTGAGTCTGACTTTTACGCTATAATTTTGTTTTTTATGATCATTTTTAAAGACAATCTTGCCTTGGATGGCACCTTTCAATTTGTAATCAGCAGGTGCGTATCGAAGTATATCAAACGCACTGATTTGCATATCGGCCAATTGGGTTTCTCCCGCAATCAGACGCATGTTCTGTTGGTTGTCACCTGGTTTTTCTCCATTGAAATCACCTTCCAGGGTAAATTGACCGTGTAATGTCCCTCCGTAAGCATCACAATTGAATGAATAGGTTCTGGTATCTTTCCAAAGTGTTTTAAGCTTGGGGCTCACTTCCAGTGCAGACGCCTCAAACACCGGTTCCTCTTTATAAAGCAGTTTGACATTAGTAAGCATCAACGCCGGCGGAAATGTCGGTTTGATCGCTCCTAATTTAACATTCATATCTGTATGAGCTTTATTCAGGTGATGGGTGAGATAGTCATGAACGGCCTGTGAAGGGAACAGGAAATAGAGGAATAAAATCGTTACCACCGTGATATAAGTCAAATAAAGCAGCCATTTTATAGAATTGCGCATATAAATAATGAATTATTCGGTTACATTTGAAGTATTCATATAGAGATCGTTTCCACCTGCAAAATAGCGTCAATATATGGTTTTTTCTTACCGGTTCGTGAAAGTGATAAACGACGAATAAACACCATATTTCCAGTTGTTTCCACTTTATGCAAAAAGGCGGTGATCTGGCTTAAAGTGACTTTCTGCAATTTCAT
>JAOZRC010000091.1:0-2393 GCA_029940345.1 Desulfobacterales bacterium | reverse complement strand
CCGCTGCGAACATCAGACTCATCCAGAACAGAAATGGTATATGAAGCATCTTTGGAGGTTGTGCTGGATGGTTTCATGTTGGTGATATTACTTTTGACGCCGGCATCACTGGCAAGTTTCTCAAGAAATGAAAACAACCTGAAATCTTTTTTGCGATTGGCAAAGCGATGTTTAGCTAACTTGGTTTTACGCGCCAGTTTGTTAAATTCTGCTTGAAGCATACGCATCTCTTCCACGGTTTGGACTTTTATACGAACATTGCGTTGCAGATGTTTATGTTTGTTTAAAATAGGAGTAATAACATACTGCGCTATTGCCACTACGAGAATTACGGCAGCCGCCGCTGTTACAGCAATTTTTTCACGTTTGCTTAAATTTTTCAGCATGATCGAGTTATACCACTGATTTTAATTAATAAAATATCTTTACTGCACAGAACATGTGAACCATATTTAGGGAAGAGGAAATAAAGAAAACACCATGTATCCTTTTGGTTTCAGGTTTTGTTCATCCCACTACTGACACCTGAACACTGAAACCTATATACCAATATACCAATGCAAAAGTGAAGGATGCTGTCTTTTGGTATATTGTTTATTTCCTGCTTCCTTAAATGATGTTATTGATGTGTTAATTGCATCTTGAGTTTAAAACGGACGCGTTGGCCGGATTTGTCCGTATTGGCTGAACTGATGGTTACCTTTTTAAAAAACTGACTGCCCTCAAGCCGATTTTTAATGTCATCAACCGCATTAAAGTCATTGGTGTTTCCGTTGATTGATACACCATCGGGACCGATTACCAAGCGTGTAAGCTTTATATCTGTCTTCTGAGAGATAACACCGCTAATTTCTTTGAAAATATCAATCGTGCGGACATTCTCCCTTGTGTCTTCAGGGAAAAAAGAATTTTTTTTCATCTCTTCCATTTTCAGCCACATTTGCCGCTGTGGATCTTCTACGGCTTCGGCATCAGGGAATGTCTGCTGATAAATTGCATTGATTTGTTTATCCAGTTTTGTATCCTGGGCTTGCATGGCATAAAATTCAACTAAAAAGTTAACTAAAAATAACATTAAAACAAGGCCGCTAACAAACCCGATTTTGAGCAACTCGGTTTTATTTTCAGCCCAAATTTTTTTCGCTGCTAAGGCCCCTTGGCGTAAGTTGACAGTCTTAATTCCTTCCGCTTCCAGTAATGCCAGGGACAAGGCATTATCCATCTGTTCGGAAGACCAACTGCGGTTGGGTGAATCTTTTACACCGATATGCGCCTCATCAGCCATATTCAGATGGTATACGGATACTTTTAACAGTTTATCCAGGGTTGTTTCAAGCTTTTCAGATGTATCATTCAATATCCCGGATCCGTTGCCAGTGAGTATGACAAAATCCAGATTATATTCATAATGGAAAATTTCTTCCAAAGCAAACACAGTCTGACGAATGTCATTCGCCAGTCTTTCCGTTAGTGAGCCATCTTGAGTATTGACTAAAAATGACCGCACATAACACACTTGTCCCTGGGCTATCACTAAGACGGTGCATCGGCTACGACCAATATCAGCCAGAATCCAATTTTCCCCCTGGTTGTTGCCCCTTTTGTTGACACACAACGCCGTTGCCAAACTGCTGATTGAAATGATATCGGGATCAAGTTTATATCTCGCCATCAAATCAAGATATGACTCTATAGCAATGGTTTCAACGGCTACGACAATTAAATCGGTCTCGGATTGATTCGATGGCATCCCGGGAAAACGAACCGGTTGAAAATCAATAAGCTGGGTGTCAACTGGCAAAGGCAACTCCGGCTCAAGCTCAAAAGGCAATATTTGCCTGATTTTTTTGGGCTCCCTAAATGGAACACGAATATTGCGATATGAAACTGCATTCGCCGGATAAGCGGCAATGCAAGCCGCACCGGAAAGGTCTGTTGTCTCTGCCAGGATTTCTAACACGCTTGCCAAACTATCTTCGATTTTGTCCTGATCTGTCAGCCGAACGGACGCATACGCTTCGATATGTCGACTTTTTAACGTAGTACGAAGCAGCACTGCCGCGATCGTATCGCTTTGTATATCCAGTCCGAGAATTTTTCTACTCATATATGACAACTACAAATGGCAAATTGAGTGAAAAATAGGCATCATTCATTTTCCGACTTACAGTTTGGAGGAGTGCTAAACTTACGTTTTAGAAATTAACAGTACAGCCGTTTATCAAACGCCAAACGGTATGTTTGGAACTCCACCGAAAAGTATATCCTACTTTTGGGTCAAAATGAAGGATGCCAAAAAACACTTTACAATTTGCAAATTTTCCGGTTTAAAGGGCTAAGAGCATGTTTGAAAAGTCTTAAATCGGCTGCAAAAGCGTGAGAGCGGTTCTGAT
>JAOZRC010000693.1 GCA_029940345.1 Desulfobacterales bacterium | reverse complement strand
ATCTATAGAAAGATGCTTGCTAATACAACAAGTCCCGTAGGGACGATATAGAAAATCAGTATCCCCATTGCTTTTCGGCGGATGCTGCCCAGTTTGATCACCCAATCCATTGTTACGTTTCAGGACACCAGCCTGGCCTTTGTTATCGGACTGCGTGAAATGGTGCGCCGCGCTTCGATTGTTGACAACATGGAGGTGCGTTCCATCGAATTATACGGTTTTGCAGCCTTGGTTTACTTTATTGTCTGTTATCTTGGCTCTTTGGCCAGTCGGCATTACGAAGAAAAGAGCAGAAAGAAAAAAATTCTATGATTGAGATCAAAAAACTGAACAAATGGTTTGATGATTTTCATGTTTTGGCTGATATTGATGAAGTCATCAGACAGGGGCAAACCGTGGTGATATGCGGCCCCAGCGGTTCCGGTAAAAGCACGTTGTTGCGGTGCGTTAACGGTTTGGAGCCTTTCCAGCAAGGCGAAATCTGGGTGGATGGCGTATCCGTGGGTGATCCGCAAACGAATTTGTATAAATTGCGTGAAAAAATTGGCATGGTTTTTCAACGTTTTGAGCTTTATCCGCATAAAACCGCTTTGCAAAATATCACCCTTGCGCCGATGAAAGTTCGCAAATTTTCTAAAAAGAAAGCGGATGCAATGGGTATGCAACTTTTAGAACGGGTTGGCATCCCGGAAAAGGCGCATGTTTATCCAGCCAATCTATCCGGTGGCCAGCAACAACGGGTGGCTATTGCCCGTTCTCTTGCCATGGAACCGGATTACATGATGTTTGATGAACCCACCAGTGCGCTGGACCCGGAAATGATCAAAGAGGTGCTGGAAGTGATGATCGGGTTGTGCCAAAGCGGTATGACCATGCTTTGCGTCACCCATGAGATGGGCTTCGCGCGGGAAGTTGCCGATGAGATTATCTTTATGGATGAAGGACGCATTGTGGAGCGAGGCACTTACGATGATTTTTTTAATAATCCGCAAACGGATCGGGCTAAACGGTTTTTAAGTCAGATATTGGAATAGAAACAGATTTTTCGTTTCTTGTCGCGATAAAGAATCACGGCTTCCTCGTCGGTCATCTGGATACGACCGGCATCAATGGTTTCCTGAATCACTTTTAATAGCCTTGCCGTTACTGATTTTGAAAGCACCTCAAATGCCTTCTGAAATGGATTAACCCGGTCGATCAGATCAATATGAAGCTCTTCGATATTGACAAATTTTCCTGCCATGCGCACAAACCGTTTATCACCAACTTCCTTGATTTCACTGTTCTTGATGACCGAATCCGTCACCACATACTGGCGAATCTCCTCCACCTCTTCATCGCTGAGTTCAGGGTATTTTGTCTGTATTACCTTGGGGATCATCACCTTGTTGATCACCTCCGGTTCAATAAATTCCCCCGGCAATGCTTGAAGCATTTTTTTGTCCTGCAAGATAGCCGCTTTAAGATCGTTTAAGTCAGACTCCACAATTTCCTTTACCCGTTGCGAGCTGGGTTCCTTGAAACCCAGAATCCTGATGGTTCCCTCTTCGTGTTTTTCATCATCAAAGCGCCTGGTCTTGAATTTAAAATTCGGGGCAAGCACCTGCTCCATCAATCGTCATAAACTCTGCGACCTTATCAAAATCATAGTGTTGATGCATATATTTTAAAAAGTTTTCCTGAGACCATCTGCTAAATATACAAATAGCGGTAACGATTAAATTCAGTTGATATCCGGTTGTGATGATACTTGTCTGATGGCCGCTATCAGTACGTCTTCGAACCTCTCGTACCCATATCTGCTCACTCTTTTTGCTGCCGATCAAAGTTCCCCTTTCGGCTAATTCCATTTCGATAACCACTCCATGCGGATTAACGTGTTCAAAATATCTCCTTACCGCCCACTGAAAACATCGGCTGCCAGCAAATAGACGGTTGCGAATATTTGCCGTTTCGTTTCTTAAGATTGAATGTTACCCCAAGGTGCATTATATTTCATAATTAATTAAAATTCAACCGATTTAAGGAAACCTGATGACTCAATTTGAATTCGCTACGTCACAGCAGATTATTTTTGGCTGCGGGCGTCTGAAAGAGAGCATTCAATTTATTACCGCAATGGGGCGCCGTGTTTTTGTCGTAACCGGACGCAGTGATCACCGGGCCGCGCCATTGTTGACGCTATTAGAAAACGCCGGCCTGGACTTCACCACTTTTCATGTTCAGAGCGAGCCAACTACGGCGACCGCTTTGACAGCCGTGCGGCAAGCGCGTGAGGCCGAATGTGATGTTGTTGCAGGGATTGGCGGCGGCAGCGTGCTGGATATGGGCAAAGTCGCAGCCGCCCTGTTGACCAACACCGGCGAACTATACGACTACCTGGAGGTGGTTGGCAAGGGGCTTCCGATAACCCGTATGCCGGCTCCCTACATCGCGATTCCGACAACGGCCGGCACCGGGGCGGAAGTTACGCGCAACGCCGTGCTGGAGTCGGCGGAACATCAGGTCAAAGTCAGTATGCGCAGTGCCCTGATGCTGCCGCGCATCGCCTTAATTGATCCGGAACTGACCTATTCCATGCCCCCTGATGTGACCGCTTTCACCGGTATGGATGCGCTCACCCAACTCATAGAAGCCTTTGTGTCCGAACCGTCGAATCCGCTTACGGATGCGATTTGCCGTGAAGGTCTTTTTCGAGCCGGATATGCGCTTGCAGATGCTTACCAAGACGGCGACAACCGCATTGCCAGGGAAAACATGGCGTGTGCCAGTCTTTTTGGAGGTCTGGCGCTGGCTAACACCAAACTGGGGGCTGTTCACGGCCTGGCCGGACCGATGGGCGGGATGCGTGCGGCGCCGCATGGCGCTTTATGCGCCAGTTTGCTGCCTTACGTTATGGAAGCGAACATTGAAGCCTTGCAAAACCGGATAATTCAATCGAATGCGCTGCAACGCTATGAAAAGATTGCCCAAATTCTCTGCGGTGCGGACGACGCGGACGCCTATGAAGGGATTGAACATATCTATGAACTGTGCGGCTTGTTGAATACGCCTTCGACAGATGCTTTGGGTTTCACCCAGGCCGACATTCCGGATATCGTTGCCAAAGCGCAGCATTCGAGCAGTATGCGGGGCAATCCGGTTTTACTGCATCCTGAAGAGTTGAGCGCTATTTTAGAAAAGGCGATGCGGCTACTCACATAAGGCGGAACAGACGTAGGTTGGGTTGAGGAACGAAACCTGACATCAGCCTGAATTCGTCAGG
>JAOZRC010000692.1 GCA_029940345.1 Desulfobacterales bacterium | reverse complement strand
TTTCATAAATTCAAAAAAATGATCCTCGCGTCGTTGTCGTCAGCCTTAGAAAAAATTTTGGCCAGACAGCGGCGCTGGCCGCAGGATTTGATATGTCGCATGGAGACATCATTGTAACTTTAGACGCTGACCTTCAAAATGATCCCGCCGATATTCCCCAACTCTTGTCAAAATTGGAAGAAGGCTATGACTTAGTCAACGGCTGGCGTTTCGATCGCAAAGACCCGTTTATCAACCGGCGCCTGCCATCTATCATTGCAAATAAAATTATCTCGTTCACCACCAATGTGAAATTGAATGACTATGGCTGCACATTAAAAGCTTTAAAAAAAGATGTGATCAAAAATATGCGCCTTTACGGTGAGATGCACCGGTTTATTCCCGCGATTGCCAGCGGTATGGGGGTGTCAATTGCCGAAGTCAAAGTCAATCATCGCGCTCGCCGGTTTGGCGATTCCAAATATGGAATATCACGTACTATCAGAGTGGTGCTGGATTTAATCACGGTAAAATTTCTGCTTTCGTATGCCACCCGTCCGATCCAAATTTTTGGCTTAATGGGATTTATTAGTGGAACAATCGGATTTGGCACGGCGCTATATCTTACGATTCAAAGACAGATTTACAGTATCCCGATGGCCAACCGGCCATTATTACTTTTGGCCATTTTATTAATTTTTATGGGTCTTCAGTTTATATCGCTGGGTTTGATTGCCGAATTACAAGCCCGCACCTACCATGAATCCCAGAATAAGCAAATTTATTCTATTCGCAAAATTTTTAAAACTGATCATAATAATTCGGAATGAGGAATGTGGAATGCGGATTTCCGCATTCCGTATTCCAAATTCCCCATTTGAAGGAGTGCTTTAATGTTGAAACTTTCCTGCGGTCTTATGCTGATTGCCCTGACAACGCTAATGATGGAATTAACCCTGATTCGTGTATTTGACGTTCTCTGGTACACCAATATGGCCTATATGGTTATCACGCTGGCTATGTTTTGTTTCGGTCTTTCAGGCGTTTATGCGGCTTTAAGACCACTTAAAAAAGACACTGATGTCAGGTTTTATATCTCGGTGCTGGCATTTCTTTTCGCGCTATTCACTTTTGCCATTCGTCCGATTATGAATTTCCTGCCCTTTGATTTCAATCTTATTTATACATCTCCGTGGCGAGGCTTGGTATATTTCCAATTTATGTATTTGGCGTTGGCCATCCCGTTTTTTCTGTCCGGCCTGATTTTTACCACTGTATTTTCACGCTATGCGGCTAAAATTCAATCGCTCTATTTTTGGGATTTGGCTGGCGCCGCCATCGGTTGCATTGTTCTCGTACCGTTTTTACCACGTATCGGACCAGGAGGAATACTATTTGTTGCCACGGCATTCGGTTTATGGGCATCCGGTTTATTTTCCGAAAATCGGAAATGGTCTTTAGTCAGTCTCATACTAGGATTTGCAATACTGATTACACCCTTCGTCCATACAAGTGGCTATTTTGAGTTTCGTGAGCATATTTATAAACGTGGTGTTAAGCAGGACCGTGCTTTGGGGCGTGTGGAAATGTCCTATTGGGATCCGATCTCCAAAATTGATGTTATTAACCAGGGACGTTGGAAACATATCGCTTACGATGGCGGTTCCCAAAGCACGTTTATCTTTCCATTTGATGGTAATTTTAAAGCCTTGCGTGAAGCCATGCCGAAACACACCATGGCTCACTTTGGCGGTCAGAATGTTTATATCTCGAACTATATCAAAAAGGATTCCGATCAAAAAGTGCTGATCATTGGCAGCGCCGGGGGGCAGGAAACAAAATCGGCCCTGATGTATGGCGCGGCGCATGTGGATGCGGTGGAAATGGTGGATTTTGTTGTTCGTATTGGGAAAACGAACTATGCCGACTACAACGGCAATATTTTCAATCATCCCAATGTTCATACCCATGTGGGAGAAGGGCGCAGTTTTTTACGCGCCAGTAAAGAAAAATATGATATTATTCAGATATATAGCAATCATACGACATCCGCGATTGCCGCCGGTACCGGCGCTATGGCCACTACCTATTTGCAAACTGCGGAAGCCTATCAGGAATATTTCAGTCATTTAACTGAAAATGGCATATTGCATATCAATCACCATATTTATCCGCGGATGGTGACAACGGCTGCGCTGGCATGGAAACAGATGGGTCGTGAAGATTTCAAACAACATGTGGCCGTATTTGAAGCGGTGGGGCCCATACAGGATAACCTGCCGACTATGTTAATTAAAATGAAGCCGTGGACGAAAAGCGAAGTGGATGCGATCAGAAATTTTTTCTGGGGGCATACCAAATTGGTTGAAGATCCCTTGGATCAGTCAAAAAGTTTCTTATCTCCGGTATTTTACTCCGGTGCTTTGCCTTCCGAATTATCGGACCGAATAAAATTTCGTATCCAGGCCTGCACGGACGATCAGCCTTACTTTAATTTTTTAAGAAAAACGAATGAAATGCTGCCCGCCGATCCGCCGAATTTCATGAATTATTCCACGGCCGCCCTGCTGGATTCCCAATTGCAGCGCGGTTCTATCCCAACGGATGTCATTCATTTGATTGTCACCGGCGCCGCGTCACTCCTATTTACGGGGCTTTTTATTCTGATTCCGCTCTTTTTTTCTAAAGCTGGTAAAACCAAATGGCCGCGTAAAGGCAGCACCCTGGTCTATTTTGCCTGCCTGGGCGCTGGCTTTATCCTGATTGAATTAGTCTTTATCCAATTATTTATGAAATTGATCGGTTATCCACTGTATACTTACTCAACTGTTGTTTTTGCTTTATTGCTGTCCGCTGCTGTGGGAAGTGCGACTTCCGGGAAAATGAATATCAGTATAAATGAACGTTGGGCCTGGCCGTTTATCAGTATTCTGGCTATAGGCGTAATATTGATTTTTAGCCATACGGCCATTTTTAATTTTTTCCTGACTTCAACCACGCCGGTTCGCATTTTAGCGGCTGTAATGATGATTTTTCCTATCGGATTCTTCATGGGAATGCCGTTTCCCCTCGGAATTCTGGCGATTAAAAAGCAGCCTGCCGGCGCCATTGCCTGGGCTTGGGGACTCAACGGATTATTCACCGTTATCGGCGGTTTGTTAAGCGTTATCTTATCCATTTTTATCGGTTTTAAAGCAACCATCTGGATCGCTCTGGCAATCTATTGTTTGGCATTGGCCATGTTTGCTAAAATTCGTAAAAACGAGGATTTTAAAATTTATTTTTAGATTTTA
>JAOZRC010000090.1 GCA_029940345.1 Desulfobacterales bacterium | reverse complement strand
TTCAGGTGTCAGGGCTTAGTCAGAGGAAGAGAAAATAATTAAAATACGATGTATCCCTTTATTTTCAGTGTCCCGAGCTTTTTTGATAAAAAGGCAAAGCGAAAGACTTCCTTAAACAAAATTCGTCGCTTGTTTTAATCATCTGCTATGAACCTGGTGAGTGATAAAACGTTGCCCATTCTACAAAATCGGTCCAATTTTAACAAGCAATCATCCCGCCTGAATATCAAACGCTTCCGCATCCAAATTGAACAAAATATCACTTTCACGATAGGATTTTTCCAGTTTTTGCTGGTGTTTTCGAATGCGTTTGCCATTGCGGCTGGCCAGTTCGATTACGAGATGGGTGATAATACAGGAGATTGTCGTCGGGCTGCCGATAAAAGGGATATGTTTAGAAGGGGCGGTGAGCGAAAGATGCGCGAATTGGTTCAGCGGGCACAACTGGCTGTCCGCAATCACGATAAGCATAAGCCCCAGTCGGCGGACCAGTTTACCTAACCGGATCAATTCGTTGGGATAACGTGACGTGGCGATAATTACCGCAATGCTTTCCGGATGTGCAATGGTTAACCAGTCTATGCACGTATCGTCACTTCCTTTTAATATGTGAACGTCACTCCGAATCTTGGTCAGCGACCACCCTAGGTAATAGGCGAACGTATAAGACAACCGTGATCCGATCACATAAACCGGGGATTCGCTCGCAAGATAATCAACCAGGTCGTTTATTTTATCAATATCCGCAGTTTCGTAAAATTGCTGAAGATTGTCGATCTCTTCAGACACTGCCCGGCGAAGGCGATTGGCGCCCTTACCTTTTAAATCTGAAAGATCTGCGCGGTCGAGCAGCGTCAATTCGGTATTGACGACATCTCTTAAAGCCTGCAAAAAATCTCCGTAGCCTTTGTATCCTGATTGCACAACAAAACGCACGACCGTGGCTTCACTCACGTTGCATGTCTCGGATAATTCCTTGGCCGTCATAAAAACAGCTTTACGTGTGTTCCTGGTAATATAATCACTCAGCACCTTGCCTTTGACTGTTAAAGAATGGTGTTGGCGAATCAGCTTTTTGATGATCGGATGCGTCCTCTGTTCGTTCATTACAATTCCTTATGAAATATTTCATTCATTGCTGATATTCATATTTAAATTATTCAGAATGGGCGATTATTAACAAGAGAAAGCCCATTATACAAGCACTAAAATTTACTTGCATGATAAACACTCAACCTTACACAAAAAATGAAATAAATTTTTCAATATAAATATATATTAAATTACAGATAGTTATATCCAATTATAATCCCACCAAATTAATTAAATCATTTATTAATAATTTTCTTGACATAATATATTTCACGGGTGTAATTTGTCCCAATTATCATCAGAGGCCATGATGCTTTAAATATTTAAAGTTTTGCGAAGAGAGGGAGAGCGTATGTTTGGGAAAGATAAAACTTTGTGGGGTGAAAAGACCCCGCTTAAATCGAACTACGACGCCGTAATTATCGGCGGCGGGCTGCACGGTCTGGCTACGGCTTATTTCTTGGCGCGCGATCATGGTATGAAAAATGTGGCTGTGATTGAAAAGCGCTACATCGGTTTTGGCGGCGCCGGTCGGAATACGGCCATTGTGCGAGCCAATCAACGCACTCAGGAAAACATTCCTCTTTATAAAGAAGCGCTTGATCTGTGGCCCGTGCTTACCAAAGAACTTGATTACAACTTGATGTTTTTTAACTGCGGGAACCTGAACCTGATGCATAGTGAAGCGGCAATGAGTGCGGCGCGCATGAATGTCGCATCGGCACAGTTTCACGGGGTGGAAAGCCACTTGATTGATGCCAAGGAGTGTAAAGAACTGGTTCCGGCGCTGAATATCGCTGATAATATCACCTATCCGATTTTCGGAGCCATGTTCCACCCGCCGGGTGGTATTTTACGCCACGATGCCGTTGTGTGGGGGATAGCCAAAGGAGCTGCCAAACACGGAATTCATATTCATCAACAAACCGAAGCTGCCGGAATCGGCGTCGATCATGGTAAAATTGTTTCCGTGGATACGGATCGTGGCAAAATTTATACGCCCCGGGTTTTGTTGAGCGCCGGCGGTTATTCCGCCAGCCTTGCCTTTAAGATGCTGGGACTCAGATTGCCGATCAGCGTTCTGACAATTCAAGCCATGGTGACCCAGCCTTTGAAACCGCTTTTAAATCATGTGGTGTCATCAGGCACTTATCACGCGTATGCGAATCAGACGCTTAAAGGTGAAATTGCAACAGGCGCACACATGGATCCCTGGCCAAACTACACCACCCAAAACACCGCTCATTATATCAAACATCAGGCTGAAGCGCTTTCCGAGTTTCTGCCATGCTTAAGAGGCGTTAAATTCATGCGTATATGGGGCGGCCTGGCCGATATGACACCGGACATGGCCCCGATTATGGAGGGCAATGATCCGATAAAAGGCTTTTATTTAGATTGCGGCTGGGGCTATTTCGGATTCAAATCAAGTGCTGCTGTCGGCAAATATATGGCTCAGTTTATGGCAACCGCAAATTGTCCCGAAATTTTAAAGCCGTTTACGCGGCGACGCTACCAGGAACATCGTTTGATGGGTGAAACGGCGGCGCTGGTGAACTATAGTCCGGATAACTAAAAGGAGAAAAATCATGGCATTAACCATTACGTGTCCTATCTGCGGCAAACGCAACGGATATGAATTTCGCTTTGGCGGAGAAGAAAAGGGGCCCAGACCGGCGGCACATGGACTCAATCCGGAAACATGGTGTGATTACGTGCATAATAACAATTGTGTAGCGGGCGTTCAAAAAGAGTGGTGGTCACACCGCGACGGATGTGGTTCGTGGTTTACCATTTTCCGCAATACACTCACCAACCTTGAAGCAGATGAACCGGAGGAAAGATATGAACAGGTTTAACCAACTGCTGACATTGCGGATTGATCCCACCCGGAAAAAGGCTTTCACGTATCTGGGAAAAACATATCAAGGCGCAGAAGGCGATACGGTGGCTTCGGCGCTGTATGCCAATGGCGTCCGTATTTTTGCCCGAAGCCTGAAATATCACCGCCCGAGAGGTCTTTACAGTCTGGATGGCGAGTGCAGCAATACGTGTATGGAAGTCGATGGCATCCCGAATGTGCGCGCCGAAAATACGTTGCTTAAAAACGGAATGGCCGTCAAAGCGCAAAATGTGAAAGGCACGCCCGAAAAAGATTTATTGGGCTTCATGGATAAGATGAGTTGGGCCATGCCGGCCGGGTTTTATTACAATACCATGCATAAACCGGCTATGATTTGGCCCATTGCCTTGAAACAGATTCGCAAGGTCGCTGGCTTAGGGAAGCTGGCGCCGGATTTTGCAATGACTGGCAAATACGACGAAATCTTTCCCACAGCGGACGTTTGTGTTATTGGCGGCGGCCCGGCCGGTATGAGCGCCGCTCTATCCGCCGCCGAGAATGGCCTGCGTGTGATTATTCTTGAAGCGCGACCGTGGTTGGGCGGTTTTTTTGAATATCGTGTTGCCGAATACCAAAATGAAGTGCCGCTTTACCAAAGAGCGCGCGACTTAGCCAAGCAAGTCGCAGATACGCCTGATATCCGCACCTTCACCCATACTGCCATGGTAGGCGCTTATAGCAACAACCTGATTACGGCCTTTCAAATTGGCGGTGCTAATGACAGTTTTGATCAACGCTACATCGAAATCCGGGCGCAGAGCGTTGTTGTCGCCACGGGCTGTATCGAACGTCCCCTGCTCTTTGACAATAATGAAAAACCCGGTGTGATGCAAATCGGTTGCGCCCACCGGCTTGCCCGAACTTATGGGTTGCTTGCCGGTGAAAAAGCTGTTTTTAGCATCGGGCATGATTTGGGGCTGGAAGCGGCCATCGATCTTTTTGATTTGGGTCTGAAAATCAGCTGTGTCGCTGATATTCGTGAAGACGGTCAGGACCCCGGTTTGGTTGAAATTATGCAGCGCAAAAAGATACCGTTGTTGCGCGGGTGGGTGGCAACTGAAGCCCACGGCAAGAAGACCTTAAACAAAGTGACGCTCAGTACGCTTCAGGGAACCCGCGATAAGGAATTTTCCTGTGATCTGCTGGTGGCGTCCGCGGGTATGACGCCGGTTACCGGACCGCTGACATTGGCGCAGGCTAAACTGGCTTTCGACAACCACACCGGCTTTTTCCTCCCTACGCAATTGCCGGTGAAAATGCACGCTGCCGGACGTATGTCAGGCTTAAATGATGCGCTGGCAATCGAAGCTTCGGGACGCTGCGCCGGACTTCAGGCGGCTGCGGATTGTGGCGCGTCCGTTGATGCGAACCTGGATGAAGCCCGCACCAGTCTTGAAAGCCGGCCCGGGCCGGTCAAGGGCAGTAAAATGGTGACCGCTCCGGTCAAAGGAGATAAAACCTTTATCTGTTTTGATGAAGACACAACAGTAAAAAATATCAAACAGGCCATTGAAAAAGGGTTTGACGTTACGGAACTGATTAAACGCTTTACTTCGGCAGGCACAGGCCCGGGGCAGGGCGGCATTCCCGGACACAATTTGCCGCTTTTTGTGGCCCAGTATAATGCTGATCCGGATGTTTCAGCCAAACCGACAACCATACGCCCTCCGCTGGTTCCCACGTTTATCGCAACGTACGCGGGAGCCAATCATGATATGTGCAAACGCACCCCGCTGCATGCTTTACAAAAAAAAGCCGGCGGTGTTTTCCGGCGTGTAGGCGTTTGGAACCGGGCGCGCTATTTTTCCCAGGACTTCACCTGTCGTGATGAAATTGACAATGTTCGCAACAACGTGGGCTTGTTTGATGCCAGCACCTTAGGGAAATTCAAAATTTGGGGGCCGGATGCGCTCAAGGCGCTGCAGCGCGTTTATGTCAGCGATATGTCTAAAATTTCGGATGGCAAAATCAAGTATTCGGCCATGTGCAATGAAGACGCCTGCCTCATTGATGACGGTGTGGTCATTAAACGTGGTAAAAATGATTATTATTTCACCACATCCACCGCCCGGGCCGGTGCGACCGTTGAATGGATTCGGTATCATACGCGCTATGACGGGTGGAATTATAGTATGGTGAATCTCACCGATGCTTTTGGTGTGATCAACCTGGCCGGACCTGATGCACGCAAAGTGCTTGCTGAAATTACCGATGCGGATGTTTCGAATGATGCGTTTCCATATACTGGTTATCGTGAATTTAAAATTAAAAACACGATTCCGGTTCGGGCGATGCGCCTCGGATTTGTGGGTGAATTGTCTTATGAACTTCACGCACCGTCCTCTTATATGCCGGCCCTTTGGGAAATACTGGAAGATGCCGGCAGCGAATTCAATATCCGTAATTTCGGTTTGGAAGCGCAAAATGTGCTTCGTATGGAAAGATGCCATGTTATCATCGGAGCGGAATCGGAACAACGCACAACCTTGCATGACGTCGGACTCGGTTTTTTGTGGGATCGCACCAAAACAGACGCTAAAACTGTGGGAGCCTTTGCGCTGAAACAGACCGAAAAACAGGCCGGACGCTTAAAATTGGTCGGATTCAAAACAGAGGATTCCGACGCCCGCGCGCCGAGAGACGGGTCTATTATCGTTGACACTAAAATCCGTGGATATGTTTGCATTGCCCGCCACAGTCACACCCTGGATGAGGTCATCGGATTGGCATTGGTGGACGAATCTCTTGCTAAAATCGGGACAAAACTGGAAATCTACGAAGATGAATGCGGTGATAAGCGCCTTTACGCAGTTGTGGCGCCAACGCCTTTTTATGATCCGGAAGCGAAAAGATTGAAAATGTGAGGTGGAACTGATGGAAAACATAAAGAGAGTCTCTCCGGTTGTATTCAAAGCCCGACCGGTTAAAACGGAGATTCGTGATAACTGGGCCGTAACGCTTGAATATGATGCGGAGGGACCGGGGCCTTATCTGATTGATCTGAGCCACAGAACCCGATGGGATGTTCAAGACGGCAATCTGGACGAAATCACGCCTTGGGAGGTTGCCATACCGGAAACACCTGGGAAATCCATAATGGAAAAAGGTTTTTTGATTAACCGAATGAACCGCACCCAGGCATCGGTATGGCATCTGACCGGTGAACAACCCGACGCCCCGGACGGCCCTGCTTATACAGAAACGACCGACGCCACAATGTTTGTAGCGCTGATAGGCCGTAAAACGTATGCAATTGCTGAAAAATTGACATCACTTGATTTGGCGAACCCGGCCCAAAAAACGCCATTCCTGCTTCAAGGGCCCATTGCACATGTGCCCTGCCAGGTTGTCACATTAGCGCAAAGCGGTGAGCATTGCGACATCCTGTTTACCTGCTCTCGCGGGTATGCGCAATCAATGGTCGGCGCAATTTTGGAAGCCGGTGAGGAGTTCGGTCTTCGGCCCGCCGGTGAAGCGGCTTTTAGCAAAATTTAAATAGCAGAATTTGGCATCCTTCATGTAAGGCTCAAAGCAGTTTACACTTTTTTAAATCTGAATCACTGATTATGATTGATTATGCGGATTAAGAAATCCTCTTAATCAGGCAATCCCTTGTGGTTGCCTGATATTGCAAATTGTAAACTGGATAATGAAAGATGCCCAGAATTCCTTTACTTTAGGCACTTTAAACTTCAAACTTCAGGCATTTCTTTGAATAGGGAGAATAAATTATGAACAAAAAATATGATGCGATTATAATCGGAGCGGGCGTTATTGGCAGCCCCATCGCCTACGAATTATCCAAGATGGGTTACAAGACATTGACTGTCGATAAACTCTCAGACGCCGGCGAAGGCTCCACCGCAGGCTCATGTGCTATTGTCAGAGCCCATTATTCCACCGAGGACGGCGTCGCCATGGCCTATGAAGGTTTCAAATATTGGTTGGATTGGGAAAACTATCTTGATCATGTCAAAGATGAAAAGGGCCTTGCCAAATACATGAACACAGGGTCGATTTTAATCAAATCTAAGGGACATGATTGGCGCAAAGTCAAAAAGAATTACGATGCAGTGGGGGTTAAGTATGAAGAGTTAACCATAGAACAGGTTAAAGAGAAAGCGTCTGTATATAAACTGAATGAATTTTGGCCGGTTAAACGACCTGAAGACCCTGGCTTTTTTGACGAACCGACCCAGATGCTCGAAGGCGCCCTTTTTTGTCCTGAAGGCGGCTATGTAAACGATCCGGCGCTCTCCGCCCATAATATCATGCGGGCGGCCGAAGCCAAAGGTGCCGAATTCATATTCAATGCTGAAGTGGTCGCTGTCCGAAGTGACGCTGACAAGGTGTCAGGCATCACCCTCAAAGACGGAACGGAAATTGATGCGTCTATCGTTGTGAATGTGGCTGGCCCCCATTCATATAAAATCAATCAGATGGCCGAAGGCGTCTATGAGCAGTGTAATATCAAAACAAAGGCCCTGCGCCATGAGGTCATGCACTGCCCCTCGCCCGAAGGATACGATTATTTAAATGATGGCTACCATACATCGGATGGAGATTGCGGCATCTATTATCGACCTGAAGTCGGTAACATGTTTCTGATCGGAAGTGAAGACCCCGAATGCGACCCCCAGGAATGGGTCGATCCTGACGAGTTTTATGACGGCAAAGGAGGCTCCGGGCGGGATAATCAACTCACCGAAGCACAGTGGAAAGCCCAGTGCTATCGCTTGGCCCGTCGGATTCCGACACTGCCGATTCCCAACCAGCCCCGAGGCGTGTGCGACCTTTATGACTGCTCCGATGATTGGATTCCCATTTACGACAAATCGAATATGCAAGGGTTTTACATGGCCATCGGCAGCAGTGGCAACCAATACAAAAACGCGCCTATCGTCGGCCGTATGATGGCGGAATTGATCGACGCTTGTGAAAAGGGCCTTGACCATGACAAAGCGCCTTTTCAGTTTAAAACCGTTTATACCGGACGCACGTTTGACGTGGGTTTCTTTTCGCGTAATCGTGAGATCAATTATAATAGCAGTTTTTCGGTGAACGGCTAATGAACAGATAAAAGATGAACACCTGACATCGAACGTCTGACATCCAACATTGAATGAAATGAATGTTGAACGCTTAAATGTCAGATGTTCGGTATCAGGTGTTTGTTTTCATTCAATATTCGGCGTTCGGCATCCTTCATTTACCCGTTAACAGTAGCAGTAACGCCGGCGGGGCTGTTCTTGACATTCTTAATAAGATCGGGAGCCCCTGCCATGTTCTCCAGCGTGGTTATTAAGACACGCAACGCCTGATTCGCAGTTTCCGAAGTTGTAAACACTGCCGCTACGTCGGGGTCCAGAACAACCGCAACAGATTCCTGGCTGAATCGGCTTGCAAACCGATTGGGTTTCGCTTTGCCATAGTCAAAATTGTAGTGTTCACGCAGTTCATCCGCTTTATCGTTTTGTTTTTTCATAATCCTTCCGTTCTCCCCTGTCTGCCTTTCGTGCGCTGATAATTCGTATTGCGTCATTACGTTCGATAAATGATACCATGAGAAGTCGATTCCGGTTCGATTGCCCGATGATGATTTCTCTGTACTCCTCTTCGGAGTAGTCCTCATCATCGAATATGAAAGCTAACGGGTCACGAAATACCGTTGCGGCTTCTGCAAAAGTAACACGGTGCTTCTTTTTATTCATGACCGCTTTTCTTGTATCCCAATGAAATTGTATGCTCATAGACTGGTAATCCTCTGAAATTCAGGTGAAGGATGCCAAAATTTTATAGAAGAACGTATCAATAGTCAATAAAAGTTGCAGAAAGCTATTGATAATCACCAATTTAATGAACATACTCTAAGACGAATAAAAAATTTGGGCAACTGCTTTTTATGCAGCATCTTATTTCTAAGCTTGACAGCGCCGCCTTTCCTCCTAACACACCATCGGTTGTGGATTGCAGACAGTTTTTATCTGAATACAGTGATGCTGTAATCCTTCATTTTGAAGGCCTGATGGATAAGCCCGAAAACCGGTACGCCCGGACACGCAAAATTAATGCCAAGCTGGTCAAGCTGGAACGTCAAATATTTTTAGGCGGTTATGAACGGGCGTTTTTGCTGTTTATGGATTCGTGCTGTTTTTGCAAGGATTGCACCGGCGACAGGGAAACGTGTAATCAGCCGCGTATGGCCCGACCGGCGCCAGAGGCCATGACCGTGGATGTTTACACCACCGTGCGCCAGTTTGGGTTTAATATCAACGTGCGCACGGAATACGACCAGAAAATGGACCGCTATGCGTTTTTGATGGTGGCTTAGTATTTGAAAATAACCGGGGCGGATGTTGTGTCTTTATCGGAGTAAAAATTACGTACAGAGAGGCATTAGGTGATTTCCAGAAAAGAATATACCAAATTAAGTGGATATTTCATAAGCCGGTTTGTTCTTTTCTCTTGTATTTTGGTTTCAGGAGTGAGGCAGGCATAAGAGTCATGGATAAAGGTGCGGTCCAGAAGCGGTTCGATAACATTGCAGAGGGCGTGATGCACCACGCGGTCCCGGTACGGGGCGGCGCTGATCAGGCGCATTTTGGGATCGTAAATGTAAAAATCATGGTACCCGCCATGTCGGTAAGTCTGTGTTTGCAACTCGTATTGAATGCGGAACAGCTCTTTTTCCAGATTCAGGTTAAAAAGGGCGGTGGATGGTTTGAAGCGTTTGCCCTTTTGCGCTTTCTGGGCCGCCAGCAAGAGGTTTTGAAAACTGGTGATTTGTTCGAATAGGTGGTTATATTTTTTCATTTGAGTGTAATCTTTTGGGGTAGGGTGGGTGAAGCGAAGCGTAACCCACCAACATCCAAGCTCCGAGATTCGGTGGGTTTCGCTGCGCTCCACCCACCCTACATGGCGCATTTTTCAATATTTTTTTTAAAATTCAAATCAAAGGCGCCCATTTTTCAAAAAAAACCGCTGCCTCCGGCGGTAAAGGGTAACAGTCCAAAGGTTAAATTCTGGGGTAAAAACCCAAGGCTTTACCACTTTGCCGCTTCACAGCATTTCAAAGCTTAAAGGACACCCGGGATCAACGCCATTTTTCGACATTGACATTAAAAGCCGATAGCGGAATTGAAGCTTCACGAAATTGTTCGATAATATTCTCCAGCACGGCCGAACGAATGCGGGTGCGTCTGCGAATATCGCTGATGCTGTAGCGTCCTTCCATAAGAATTCCGCCCAGCATGTGTCCGCCTTTATCATCCCATAGAGAGCGGATGACGATATCGGCGCTGTCGGCGGTTACACCGTCGGTGTTTTCAATCGCCTGCGCCGCACACGCTTTGACCTTCTTGAGATTCGCGTCGTATCCGACCTGAAATCGAACCCGTACGCGCATCGATTCTTCCTTGGATGAAAAGTTGGTGATCACCGAATTGGCAAGCAAGTGATTCGGATAGTTGACAATGACGCCGTCGGTGTTGCGAATCGCCGTACGGCGCAAGCCGATATCGGTTACATCACCCCATCCGCCCCAATCGCGGCCGATATATTCGATTTTGACGCGGTTGCCCACGCGCATCGGCTGGTCTGTGATCAGAAATATGCCGGACAGAATGTCGGCCAGCGTTTCCCTGGCCGCCAGACCTATGGTGACGCCAACAATGCCAGCGCCGGCCAAAAGTGGTGATATCTCTATTTTGTGAATTTTGAGTACTGCGAGGATCGTCAGGAAAATAACAGCGATGCCGTAGAAACGCCGAAAGAAATGGACCAGGCGATCATCCAGATCGTTAGAGGTTGAACGGGCGAATTTATCCAGCCGCCCCAGTAAAAACAAGCGGACAATAAAATAAACCACTATTGCTGTAATCACAACTAAAACGCTCTGGATTTCCGGGTTAATCGCTTGTAGCCATTCGGACATGGTTCTCCTCCCTTGATAAAAACAGATGTTTAAATAATTAATTTCACAAGGCCAATAAATTTCGACCTGTGCGGTTAGCGCTGAAAGCGCGAAATATTTAAGCCCAGGGCATCGCCCTGGGTCAGGATAGGTTGTGATATCAGCCCTGAAAGGGCGGACTGGCGGCAGTTACCCCTGCCTTCCACACAATAGGCCGCCCTTTCAGGGCTAATGGCCACACACAATCGTCCCCAGGGCGATGCCCTGGGCTTTAATAGCATGCCCTTTCAGGGCTTTTTTTCAGCAATAATTCTTAAACGCACAGGTTTATAAATTTTAATGGTTTCTTAACCTAAACTGGTTAACCTACGCCAAATTAAAAAAAGTGTAAACCGGTTATTGTTGTTTTGAAGATTTCTCTGAAACAGACAGGGCTTTCTTTTGCGCGGCCTGATCCAGTTTACTGAGCACATCTTTAAATTCATGGTCCCATTTGCGGGTTTCATCTATGACGATAATTTTCACCTGGAGCACCAGTTTTTTGCAGCGTGCAATCAATGCGGCGGTCTGCTCCCTGGATAGTGCATCTTTGGTGCAATCCAATTGCATACCAGCGCAATCCAAATCAAATTCCGCAATGGCATATTGGATTTTCAACATAGCGTCAATAAATCGCGGCCAGCCGGTGGAGAAACCACCAAAGCGGTCCAGCAGCACCAGCACACCGGCAATGGCGATGGCCACGCTTACCCAGGCCGGTGAAAAAAGCGGGTAGCCGTTTTTAGGAAAGATTTCGAGTAGGATGGGAATGATGCCGGCCGCGGCGGTAATCAGAATGGCCAGCGTGCGAAACAGTTAGGCAAGCTGCTGTTTACGCTTTTTTTCCCAGGCATACCAATTAAATGCGTCTATGGCAATATTGCGGGAATAGGTAATAACGTTTCCACATATTTTGAATGGGTTATCCGGGTTGGGTGTTAATTGGCGGCTATCCGGTATTTTAAGGTCCTGTAATGACATGGTGTGGCTCCTTTGCGAATTCGGGTGATCAAAAACGGTTTACTGCCAAATAACGAGTCGTAAATTAAATAAGTTTGTGCTATTTAAGAAAGAATGTCAATAACCCGATAATAAAAAACAAGCACTGCCAGGTAAGTCATGCCAAAACATCGTAAATCAAACAGCAATTCCCGCAATAGTGTCAAATGCTTGAAAACATAGGATCACAAAATTGACATGTCGTAAACTTTTAAAACAATTTAAGCTGAAATTATGGATATTGCAGAACAATTTTGAGGAAAAGTGTTTATTTCATCGGCCATGAAAGGTGCAGTCTTTTTGAATAGATGGTTATTAATATTGTAACTATTTAAATAGCGATATATCTATAACCGCAAACGACGGTTGGATTTACCCAACACTCTGATATCATAGCTTTA
>JAOZRC010000691.1 GCA_029940345.1 Desulfobacterales bacterium | reverse complement strand
CTGGCGCAGCTTGTGTTTGTTAAGGATTTTGATGGCAATTTATTTGAAATCAAGGCAAAGGGATGAACCATGTAGCTGATGGTGTATAATTCACGACCATCGGTTATTTCGTATAATGGGATTGAGGAACGAAACCCAGCGTATTCAAAAGCGGAAAGCCGTTCCGCTTAAGGTGGTGAACGGTTACCGGCAAGCTGAAGCTTGCACTCCGGATAGGGAAGTTAGTGGGTTGTTACAATTGCAGAGGAGGAATTATGCGGAAATTTTCATCCTACGGGCCAGTGAACACTAAACTGCACTATTATGCTCCGCGTAAAGCGCTGATTGATAACGCGTATACACAGCTTGTCGGCGAAGTCCCCGAAGAAGGGGGACATTATATTACGGTGTGGGCACCCCGGCAGACCGGAAAAACCTGGATTATGCAACAGGTTGTGAAAAAAATCAGGGAAAAGGGTGATTTCGAGGTCAGTATTATCAGTATGCAGTCCGCCAAGACAGAAACAACGGACGAAGGTGTTCTTGATTTTCTGGTTGCCAATCTGAGGGAATGGTTTGAAACCGACTTGGAAAATATTACCGCCTGGAAAAACCTGCACAGTCTGTTTACCGCAACGACTTTTAAACGTCCCTTGATACTTGTTTTGGATGAGTTTGATGCATTGCAGGAAGATTTTATCAATAAATTCGCTAATGAATTCAGAGATATGTATATCAGGAGACAAAACGAGGCTGAAAAACCTTCAGGCCAAAAAAGGTGCCTGCTGCACGGACTGGCCCTGATCGGTGTCAGAAGTGTACTCGGCATCGAAAATGTCAGCGAATCGCCCTTCAATGTGCAGCGTGGTTTGCGCATCCCCGCTCTGACGCATGACGAGCTTGGCGGCATGTTCGAGTGGTATGCCAAAGAAAGCGGACAGAAAATTGAACAAGATGTGACGGAACGGGTGTTCTGTGAAACACAGGGGCAGCCCGGTTTGACATGCTGGTTCGGGGAACTGCTCACGGAAGGCTTTGACGATTATCAGCCGCCCCGAAACCGACCGGTTACGATTGATGATTTCGATTATGTGTTCCGGATGGCCGTGCAGGCGCTGCCCAACAACAATATTCTCAATATCATCAGCAAGGCCAAACAGACCGCATACAAAAAGATTGTGCTGGACCTATTTAGAACGGATGAAAAAACTGAGTTCGCTTTTGATGATGTCGGTCTGAATTTTTTATTTATGAACGGCGTTATCGGCACGGAAAAATCCACTGACAATCTTTATGTTAAATTCGCATCTCCTTTTGTTCAGAAACGATTGTTCAATTATTTTTCCCGAGAGCTTTTCAGTTATACGGGAAAACTCTGCGAACCGTTCGAGGACTTGAGTGCTATCATCACCGAAAAAGGACTGAATATCAGGAACTTGATGCAGCGTTTTCAAATCTACCTGAAGAAAAACCGGGCATGGCTGCTGCAAGACGCGCCCCGAAGAAAAGATATGCGCATATTCGAGGCTGTTTTTCATTTCAATTTGTACCGCTATCTTTGCGATTTTTTAGGCATAAAAAAAGCGCGCGTATGGCCCGAATTTCCCACTGGCAACGGTAAAGTCGATATCCTCATAGATTATCAAAACCGGCTATACGCGCTGGAAGTCAAATCCTATACGGATGCGATCGGGTATAATGAAGCGCTGGAACAGGCCGCCCGCTATGGGAAGCAGTTGGAACTTGCTGAAATTGCTTTGGTCTTTTTTGTGGAATATATTAATGACGCCAACCGTATGAAGTATGAAAAAGAGTATTCGAATGAAGCAACCGGCGTCAGGGTAAAACCGGTGTTCGTGGAAACCGGGAATTAAAATCAGTGGAACCGATGCGGCGCTGAATATTCAACACCCTCGCGGTTCTTAGGAATGGGGACAAAATAGCTTACTCATTTATTTTGGAAAAACTAAAATTGGATTAGGAATAGAGACGAAATAACTTCATCATTTTCAGAAGAGGAGGTGCAAACTTCAGTTTGCCTCGCTAACAACGCAAGCTGAAGCTTGCACTCCGAATGTGGAAGTTATTTCGTCCCCGATCCTTAGTATAATAAAATAAAATTTTTGCGCTTCGCGCTTGCCAGCTAGCCAACCCGCTTAACTGATCGCAGGGCCAGCCGGACACACGCCGTCGCCCCGGTAGCCCTCGGTGGGCAAACCATAGGCGCGTTTTCCCTGGCTGACAGCCATTTGACAAAGGCTTGGGCGTCGTTCCAGCCATTTTTGTGTGAAATGGTGGGCATCGCCGATAAAGGTTGGCGCTGTATTCAAGACTGGTATCCGGCGATGTCCACCCTACATATTATACTCGCGAAGGCCATAATTGGTGATTTTATAATTGATCAATACCTTAATTCATAGGTGTAAGACATATTTCAAAATCACCAATTATGACCGTGCCAAGTATAGCTTACCAAAGCAGAATTATTCAAACGAATTAATTCACCGCAAAGAACGCAAACAGGATATGTATCTTATTCAAATTCAATGGTAATTATGGAGTGCGAAAGTTGAGCATAGCGGAGGAACGGAGCGGTACGGTCTTTCGCAATATAACTTTGCGAAAGACCGCTTCGCTTAATTTTCGCACCCCGGATTTATATTTAGCCGTAATTTTTGAATCGGATAAGACTTTTTGTCAATTTTCCGAGGATTTCAAAGCCAACCTTTGATCCGGGGTTTTCCCCATTAGCATTTTAATATAGTCCATCGCTAAAGCGGAAAACATCTCTTCATTTTTCAATTGTTCCATTTTTTTACTATCTTCTAACAACGATCTGGCTTTGGCCATAACTTCCGTGGCATTCAATTTTTCGGAACGTTTGATAATTTGCTGCAAATATGCTTTGAACAGAGTTTTTAATTCTTCCCGGCTCTGTTGTTTGATAGCGGCAAATTTATCAGCCAGGACAGAGGTCTCCGGCAGGGAAGGATTTTCGATAATCTGTTTGAGAGAAGCCGCATGACGCTTCTGGCCATTGTATATGTGCTTTTTCTTTGCCATATTCATCCCCATCCAACCGGCGTCTAACCACTTAAATGAGCCACACCTGATTAATGGAAGTTCGGCTTCCATTTCATAAAAAATGGTAATTGAATAAGAATTATAGATATAAGAACTGGTCCAACCGAGACCCGTTTTAGTGAGCCCATCTTCACCGGAATAAAAGTACTCCCAATCGCTGTCCGGTCCGATAACATACCCTTTTTTGCCAACTTCGGATTTCTTTATCTGCTTTGATAAAGAGAGCAG
>JAOZRC010000690.1 GCA_029940345.1 Desulfobacterales bacterium | reverse complement strand
TACAAAATTTTGTAGCTGAACAGATCGAAAAAGTGTTAACTACTTTAGCTGTCTTGTGAAGGATGCCGATTAAAGCTATTACACTTTGCACTTGTAAGTAAAGCGGAATAATCTTGTTTTTTAAGATAACTGGCAATTGCTTCTATATCCCCCTTGTGTTTATCTTATTTTTTCCCCGCCAGTTCGTAAATTTGTACCATTTGATTTGCCGGATGGAAAAACGCTGTTTCAGGGTTAACATTCAGAGTCCCATCAGGACGGCATGTTTGTAGCATAATTGGCTCTAATTCCGTCAGAGTCCCATCAGGACGACATGTTTGTAGCAACATAACGGAATATGCGCTATCATATAACAAATATGCCGTCCCGATGGGACTCTGTATGATTTACACAGGTTGAATTTTTTCATAAAAGCTCGTTTTTAATTATGCGTTATGTGTGCTTACTCCGCGGGTATATTCTTGAAGGTTATTATTAAATGGAACAGAATTTCATATATCACATTGGTTTTATTGCCTGCACTTTTTTGCAGGGACTACCTAAATCCCTGACAAAGCGTTGTCGCTTAAAAAAAGCGGATTCCAGGTTGCAATATAACCTGGAATCCGCGTATGCTCCCATAATACGTCTAATCGCTCAGAAACTACGGCGTGGCATGTTTTTTGGTAAATGCTTTGATATCATCGACAATCGCTTTGGCCGGCAATCCTTTTTTCTTGGCGTCTGCCATCCATTTTTCCGTAATCGGTGCGAGCAACAGATTCCATTTGGCCAATTCTTCGTCCGCCAGTTGATAAAAATCAACCTTATGTTTTTCTTTTGACCAGGCCACGGCGTCTTTGGCATGATTGTCCATATAAATACCGGTCCACTTGGCCTGTTCCTCGCCTAGTTCTTCCATCACTTTCTGAACCTTGGGAGGCAATTTCTTCCAGGATTCCATATTCATCACCACGGCGAACGGATAGATAACCGTATCGGTCATGGTAACATGCTTGCAGATTTCGGCGAATTTAAGGTCTTTCATCACTTCCAGCGAAGAAAACAGACCTTGCACAACGCCTTTTTGCAGGGCTTCAGGGGTCGCTGACATGGGCATGCCCACCTGGTTGGCGCCCCAGGCTTTAAGAATCTGAGCCGCGCCGCCCGAGGCTCTCAGGTCAAGCCCTTTGATCTGTTCCAATGTTTGAGCGGGAACTTTGGACATGATATTGGCCGGAGCGGTGGTGAACATGGTTAACACTTTGACTTTGGCAAACGCTTCGGGTTTATACTTTTTATAAAGGTCCCACAAAGCCAAGCTGCCCACCTGTGAACTCGGTATACCCAACGGCAAACTGGTGGCATTGGTGAGCATGAAACGACCGGGTTGATACGCCATGCACAGGCAGCCGATATCGGCCTGTCCGGCGACAACGCCATCCATCATCGCTTTGGCCTTTAAAAGCGTTCCGCCCGGAAACGTCTTGATGACCACTGCACCTTGGGTACGTTTTTCCACTTCCTCTTTCCAGCGTTCCATTTGGACACAAGGAAACGTCGGCGCCGGCGGAAAATTGGCGTAATTCAGTTCAATCGGTGCGGCCACAGCCGCGGTCGGATGACACACAATCCCCATAACAGATGCCGCAAACATCACGGCGACCAGCAATACAATTTTTTTACCCATAGCAACAAACCTCCTTTAAAAATAATTAAGTAAACATTAAAAGCCCAAGCCAATTCAGTTTGGCCCTACAAACCGTAGAAAAAATAACAATTGCGATTTTACAGACCTGACCGTTCTCTAAAAAACACTTATTTTAAAAAGCAAGCATTGTCAATATCGACATAACAATAAAGCCGAGCAATTACATAAAAACTTGGTTTGAATTCAGATTTTCTATAATTAGACATTGTAAATTAAGTGTTAATGTAATTCACGACTATCGGTTGAAGCGTTCAATTATTTAATTTGACAAGGTGGGCGGGAAAAATACTATGCTTACGAATGATCTGATCAGCGCCAATTAAAATTCACCTGAGTTTAACAAACTTAAACAGCATCATCCCGAAATTGCCGTAAGGACTTAGAGCCTGTTTGAAAAGTCTTAAATCGGCTGCAAAAGCGTGAGAACGGTTCTGATTACAGTTGGTTACCTCTGATTTCGTACCTAAGCTTATAACCTGAACCAGCATGGCAACACCCACGAAACCCAGATAGGGTGCATTCCCAAAATAGCAGAAAAATTTCGACCTGTGAGGTTAGCGCTGAAAGCGCGTACTACTAAAGCCCAGGGCATCGCCCTGGGTCTGGATATATTGTATTATCAGCCCTGAAAGGGCGGGCTGGCGATCTTTCCACTGCCTTTTCACACTAGCCCGCCCTTTCAGGGCTAATGGTCACATAATAACGGTCCCAGGGCGATGCCCTGGGCTTTAAAAGTTCGCCCTTTCAGGGCTCTTTTTACATTAATCAGCATTGACTATTATAACTGACTGATATTTTTGATCTAATCAATATTGTCACCTTTGAAATTATCTGATTTCTGCCATTTTGGGAATGCACCCACCCAGATAAAGCATTGTCAAAGAAAATTTTAAACTGTCAGCGACCGTTTTTATCTCCGCCGGTTTTGCATCTGCTTGAATACGGTTGTCAAATTTTACAGACAGGGTGTTTCCGTCTTTATCCGTATGCATTGCCGCTACCGTTTTTCCAATTTATATAATCTGCCAGCTTCATACAATCAATTCAGGCGGGCGCATTCGCGCCCACCCTTCTTTGGCAAACGAGACTGACAAATCACATCAATCACTCGCCGCATAAACATAATAAGCGATGCCCTCATAATACCAACCGGGCTTTGCAGACAGCGTGTCCTTCTCATTCGCATCCATTGTGAACAAATGCGTTTGTAAGTCTTCACTGTACATACGATAGACCGGAACGGTTCCGTCAGTATCCGTTGGATCGACATAAAAAGCCACGCCTTCATATTGCCAGATATTTTCAGGCGCATTGGCAAGTGTATCTTTTTCATTTTCATCAATGGTGAACAGATGTTCTTTTAAAAGTTCGCTGTAAAGACGGTACACCGGTGCGGTGCCTTTTTCCGCATTTCGATAAACATGAAAGGCCGCTGTTTCCAATTTCCAAATTTCCTCCGAATAGTTGGCCAAAAGATAATCTTTCTCAAATTCATCGCAAAAGTGATGCCTTTTGAACTTTTGGCTGTATAAGCGATAAACAGGCACCGGCACTGGGGACGGGTCCGGTTCAAGGGGCAGCGGCGTATAATTCACGTCGGAATC
>JAOZRC010000689.1 GCA_029940345.1 Desulfobacterales bacterium | reverse complement strand
TATAGATAGTGTGATGTGTTCCGACGTCGGAGTCTTGGAACAAGACGTAGACGAAAATTACCAAATATGATCTTGCAGAGTACACGCGTTACGAGATAGCAAAAAGAGGAATAGGAAGTATTGGCAAAGCCTGTGATGATTCTTACAGATTGGCACCACCTGTTCGGCATGACGCTGACCGATTATTTTACCAACAGCACCTACAGGGTCGAACTTGAAAAAGACCTGTCCATTAAAAAGCAACTCCTTGACGTGGTGATTATTGCCAAACACGAAGGGAAAACGCGAAAAACGCCTGCGGAGTTACCGGACGGCCTTGGAAACCTAGCTGCTCATAACCTTGTTTCTTTCAAATCTTTACATGAGCCTTTCGATGACTGGGCAGCGGATGAACTCATAGGACACTATGTCAACTACCGCAAACAGATCAGTCCTTCTTTGAAAAAATTGCTTCCAAAAGAATATTTCCGCCTGTATGCAGTCAGTACGCGCTATCCGCGCAAATTGTCCCGATATGTGACGTTTAATCCGATTAAACCGCATAAACCGGGCGTGTATGACTTGCTATGGGGTGCCCGTAACATTCGGCTGATCGTAACGGGCAAGATTGCCAAAGAAGAAAGAAATGCGGCGTGGTTAATGTTTAGCGCCATACGGGAAAATATCGAATATGGTGTTGCTCACTACAGGGGTAATCTGGATGAAATGAGCAGCACCATGAATCAATTGCTTATCAAGTATAGAGCGGAAAGGATAATTGATATGCCTTACACAGTGGAAGATTACAGGAGAGAGCTGAAACGAAATGTTCTGAACAGCATGACAACCGATGAAATTTTAGATGAAATTCTAAAAAAAATATCCATGGAACAACGACTCACGGGATTTTCAGCAGAGAAGCTGCTTAAAAAGCTGCCTACTGATGACATTGAAGCATACTTAAAAAAACTGCGGAAAAAACAGAAACACAAGTAGCTTTTCGATAAACCTGATTTAATAAATAAGCTGTATGAAAAAACAGTTGGAAAAAAATATGCAAGCAAAAACCGATAAAAACTACCGTTTAGGATGCGATATCGGCGGCACCTTCACCGATTTCGTATTGGTGAATGATAAAACCGGTCAATTTAATATCCATAAATGCTTAACCACGCCGCAAGACCCTTCCGATGCGGTGGAACAGGGCATTAAGGCGCTTCAAGCGCAACAACCTGATTTCACATCTGAATTGGATGAAATTATCCACGGCACTACTCTGGTGATTAACGCCATTATCGAAAGAAAAGGCGCTGTTACCGGATTAATCACCACCAAAGGTTTTCGGGATGTATTGGAATTGGGACGGGAGTTGCGCTATGATGCATACGATATCTTTTCGGAATATCCCAAGCCGCTGGTTCCACGCTTTTTTCGCAAAGAGATTGATGAACGCATTGCCAGTGATGGGCGCGTACTGAAGTCTGTGGACGCTGATGAAGTCAAAGCGGTTTTGCATGAACTGCTTGATATGGGTCTGGAGTCGTTGGCAATCTGCCTGTTGAATTCTTACGAAAATGCGGATCACGAAAAAGAGGTTCAAGCCATTGTCGCCCAAGCCGCGCCGGACCTGTTTTTATCGACATCCTACGAGGTACTGCCCCAGATCAGGGAGTATGAAAGAACTTCCACTACGGTCACCAACGCTTATGTCAAACCGATCACGGATCGCTATCTGAGCCAGCTTTCCGAACGTCTCAAAGCGCTGGGATTTAACGGTGCCCTGTATATAATGCTCTCTTCGGGCAGTATCACATCAGTGGAGACCGCGCGGGCTTTTCCGGTGCGCATTATCGAATCCGGCCCCACCGCCGCTGTAATCGCCTCCCAGCATTATGGACAGATGTTCAACATTGAAGATATATTCTGTTTCGACATGGGCGGCACCACTGCCAAATCCTGTCTGATTCAGAAAGGCCAGGCCGGTTTGGTGTCCACATTTGAAGTGGGGCGAGTGCAACGCTTTAAAAAAGGCAGCGGCCTGCCCATACAGGTTCCCGTAGTGGATTTAATGGAAATCGGAGCTGGCGGCGGCAGCATTGCGCGTGTAAATAAGATGGGGTTGCTCCAGGTCGGCCCCCAGAGCGCCGGCGCCGATCCCGGACCGGCCTGCTATGATCACGGCGGAGAAAATCCCTGTGTGACGGATGCCGATTTGGTGCTGGGTTATCTGGACCCGGATTACTTTCTGGGCGGAGCCATGCCGCTGTCTAAATCCGCTTCTGAAAGCGCTATTGCTTTAAAACTGGCGAAACCGTTGGGAACCAAAATGATTGAAGCGGCGTTTGGCATCCATGACCTGATCAATGAAACCATGGCCAGCGCCGCCAAGACCCATATTGCTGAAAAAGGCGGCAACCCCGCCACGATTACGGTGGCTGCTTTCGGTGGGGCCGGGCCGGTGCATTGTTACGGCCTGGCTAAAAAAATCGGTGCTCGCCGTATTTTGGTGCCGCCATTAGCCGGCGTCGGTTCCGCTTTAGGCTTTTTTACCGCCCCCATTGCCTTTGACCTGGCCCGCAGCCATCGCGTGGCATTAGACAACGCCGATTTCAAGAGTATCGAAACCCTTTTTCTGGAACTGGAACAACAAGGCGCGGTTATCCTGCGATCAGCCCTGAAAGATGCGACGATCCATTACGAACGCACCCTGAATATGCGCTTTGTGGGGCAAGGTTCGGAGACCGATTTATCAATTGCAAATAAACCCTTTGATCAATGGTCTGAACAGGAAATCAGAGATCGTTTTGATGACGTTTATAAACGCTTGTACGGGCGCACCTATCCGGAAACACCAATAGAATTTGTTACGTTTAAAGTACGCGCCTGCCTTCCGGAACGGCCTTTCCAAATCCCGCCGATGGGTGCTTCAACAGGCAAACTGGAAGATGCTTTCAAAGGTGAACGTCAGGCCTTTTCAATTGTCAGCAAAACGTTTATCCCCTTCAAAGTCTATGACCGCAACAAACTGTTTCCCGGCGTCCAACTCAGCGGACCGGTGATTATTGAAGAACGCGAGTCAACGATTGTGGTCGGAGAGGACGCAACGGTTAGTGTAGATAAGTATGGATTTGTTTGGATCGAACTTGATTAATCGGGCTTGATCATAACTTCGGCCATTTGCCAGATTGTAACGCATCTTTTAGACTGCGTCATCAATCCGCGACTCATACCTGGCGCAATCTGAAAGAATGCGTTACACGCAACCGAAATTCAAAATGGCCGAAACGATGATCAAGCCCATTAAATTTAATGACTTATTTTT
>JAOZRC010000688.1 GCA_029940345.1 Desulfobacterales bacterium | reverse complement strand
GGTGGGGCACAAACTGGGAGTGATTGATTGAGTACTCGGCCAAAAATTTTCGACCGGTGCAATCAAAATCAAATATTCCTAATAAGCTCCGTGGGAGCGGCATATTGGTAGCATAATTGGCCCTGATTCATTCAGAGTCCCATCGGGACGGCATATTGGTAGCATAATTGATCCTGATTCATTCAGAGTCCCATCGGGACGGCATATTGGTAGCCGACATGTTGCAAACCGGCCAGAGCTATGCTGGGAACCTTGTGGTTTGATACTTAGACGAAAAAGGATATGACATGAAAAAAATGAAAGTTCTTGCAAAACTCAAACCCGAAATCGGTATTTGGATGGATGTGGCCCCGATACCCGAACCAGGTCATAACGATATTCGGATAAAGATCGTAAAAACCGCTATCTGCGGAACGGATGTTCATATTTATGATTGGGATGAATGGTCACAAAACACCATACCCGTGCCGATGACTATCGGCCATGAGTTCGTGGGGTTGGCAGATGCTATCGGAAGCGAGGTGAAAGGAATTAAAGAAGGCGACCGGGTTTCGGGGGAAGGCCACATCACCTGCGGGCATTGCAGGAATTGCAGGGCCGGGAAACGCCACCTGTGCCGCAATACCATCGGTGTGGGTGTGAACCGAACGGGATGCTTTGCCGAATATCTGACCATCCCTGCGGTCAACGCATTCAAGGTTCCGGATATGATCGACAATGACATCGCTTCTATTCTTGATCCGTTTGGAAACGCCGCGCATACGGCCTTGTCTTTCGATCTTGTGGGCGAGGATGTACTCATTACCGGCGCAGGTCCCATTGGGATAATGGCCGTGGCCATAGCCAGACATGCAGGAGCCAGGTTTGTCGTGATTACCGATATCAATGAATATCGTCTTGATCTGGCAAAAAAAATGGGCGCAACGAGAACCATGAATGTCAGCCGGGAGTCCTTAACGGATGTGATGGATGAACTGGACATGCAGGAAGGCTTTGATGTCGGCCTTGAAATGTCGGGCAGCCCTTCAGCCATGGACCAGATGCTGGATTGTATGAATTTCGGCGGCAAGATAGCGGTCCTCGGGATTCCTGCCAGGGAGACTTCGACAGACTGGAAGAAGATAATCTTCAAGGGACTGATACTAAAGGGTATTTACGGAAGAGAGATGTTTGAGACATGGTACAAGATGACGGCCATGCTCCGAAGCGAACTCGATATTTCCGCGGTGATCACCCATAAATTTCATGTCGATGAATTTCAGAAAGCCTTTGATATAATGCGATCCGGCCAGTCCGGGAAGGTGATTCTTGACTGGGTATGAAGTGATAATGGTCAACTGAATCCTGATGAAATAAATTGGCCAGTCGCAAATGGTATAAGAACTTGCTTTCTGGTAGGGACCAAAACCTCCCCACATGGCCAAAGCGACGCATACACCGGCGGATACAATCGCCAGTCCGCCTCTTAGAGCCTGTTTGAAAAGTCTGGCTACCCACATAAGGCGGGACAGACGTAGGTTGGGTTGAGGAACGAAACCTGACTAATTCAGGCTGATGTCAGGCTGATGTCAGGCTGATGTCAGGTTTCGTTCCTCAACCCAACCTTGTATAAAGAGACATCCTTCATATCAGGCTAAAAGTAGTTTACACTTTTTCGATATGTTCATTTAAAAATTATTGTAGGGTGGGTGGAGAGTAACGGAACCCACCACACCACACCGCATTTCCGTAAATGGTGGGTTCCGTTACTCTCCACATTATAAAATGTAAAGCGACAAATGAAGGATGCCCATAAAAATTTTCCTGATTATAACGGATTTTGGGGAGAGGTTATGCCGCAGAGCGGCAAAGTGATATAGCCTGGGGTTTCAACCCCAGGTCGGTGATAATATTTTTTTGCGCCCTGAAGGGGCGCGGGATAAAAAACAGATGGGATCAGTTTTACCGCGCCCCTTCAGGGCGCTGCTGTCATTACCATTCATGAACTGGGGTTGAAACCCCAGGCCATATTACCTGACCTCTTCGAGGTAAAAATAATAATTTGTAAAGTTTGTTATCACTCCCCCAAATCCGTTATCGTCAGAAAATCGCACAAGTCAGAGATATATCAAAGATATAAATAATAAACGAGCGCATCTGTAAGTATCGAATTTAGAAAATAGCGACAAGGGGTTTATTCGGAAGGGTAATTCAAACGTAACCGCTCACTCCCCCTCTGAGCGGAACGGCTTTCCGCTCTACATGATCGCAACTGTGCGTGAGTGTGTAGCGCGGGAAGCTGTCCCGCGTTTGTTTGCACGTAGAGAGATAGTGAACGGTTACATTCAAACAATAAGTTTGTCGAAAACTTCCATGAAAATCAACCAATTCAAATTGAAGCCAAAGCGTTGGCTGACTACCATTGAACTGGCAATAACACCACATACCAAAGGAGGTAAAAATGAGTGACATGTTTAAATTAGAAAAACTGGTAGCTGCGGGCAAGATGTCCCGGCGCGAATTTCTGGGCGCGGCGATTGCCGCCGGTGTAAGCGTATCAATGGCCGGCACGATCTTTTCTTCGGTGGCGCATGCCGCGCCGAAAAAAGGCGGCCATTTTAAATGCGGCCTGGGAGCCGGTTCAACAACGGACTCGCTTGATCCGGCTACCACAACCCACACCTATACGCAGCTTATCAATCATGCAGCTTATAACTATATGACCGAGTTAGACGAAAAAGGCAAACTGATCCCTGAACTTTCGACTGGCTGGGAGCCGTCGAAAGACGCAAAGGTCTGGAGATTCAAACTGCGCAACGGGGTGACTCACCATAATGGTAAAACCCTTGATGCCGATGACGTCATTGCATCCATCAATCATCATCGCGGTAAAGACTCCAAGTCGGCCGCCAAACCGATTGTAAAAGCCATAAACACGATTAAAGCCGACGGCAAGGACACGGTGGTCTTTGAACTTTCCGGCGGCAGCGCAGACTTTCCCTTCCTGCTGTCAGACTACCATCTGGCGATCTTGCCTGCGAAAGACGGCAAAATTGACGCCACGGCGGGTATTGGCTCCGGCGCTTACATTATTGAGAAATTCGACCCGGGTGTGTCCACAATCCTCAAACGCTATCCCGATTACTGGAAGAAAGGCCGGGGTCATTTTGACACCATTGAGCACCTTGTGATTGCCGATGTTGCCGCCCGCACCAACGCGCTTACCACCGGCGCCATTCACGCGATGAGTCGATGTGATCTGAAGACGGTGCATCTGTTAAAACGCAATAAAAAAGTTGAAGTGACCCAAATCACCGGTACGC
>JAOZRC010000089.1 GCA_029940345.1 Desulfobacterales bacterium | reverse complement strand
TTCCAGGAAACCGTAGCCATTCCACGCCAAGAGTTAGAAACTCTGATGACACCGAGTGTGGATACCAGGGATAAAGCTGAAGAAACGGTGGTGCCAGGAAATAAGATCCGCCTGGATGCAGAACTGGATAAAATAATGCCGCCTGATAAAGCCAAACCTGAGCAGGAAAAAGCATCTGAACCAATCTCGCGCCTGACCATTCCTCTAAAGAGTGTTTCCATGGAAAATGATGACAATAGTGTCATTACGGCAATGCGCAACAAACTTGACAAGCTGATCACGGAGGATGCTAAATACAAAAATGAAGACAAAGCAACCATTCCGCATGATCAAATGGCCCAAATGCTCGAACCAGAAGAAAATTGGCCTATTGAAAAAGCCTTCATGGCATCCCCTGGGATGACCTCCTTTGAAACCACCCAACTTGAAAAAAAATATTTCCACGAAAATGTCTGCAAAGGTGTCAGGGGAGGAAAATACACACTTAATACAAAACTTTTTGCCGGTGGCATGGGCGCGATCCTTGGGGTCGAAGATCGCTATTTAGACCGTATTTCAGCGATGAAAGTTGTTTTACCTAAGAAAAAAGATAATGCCGCTACCTTACAACAGTTTATCACCGAAGCCAAAATCACTTCGATGCTTGAGCATCCGAATATAATTCCCGTGCATGAATTGGGTTTGATGAATGCGGCCGGACTTTATTTCACCATGAAACTGGCCGAAGGCGAGGCGCTAAGTGATATTTTAAACAAACTGATGCACAATAATAATGAATATATCGACAAATATAACACCTACCATCTGCTCAATATATTTCGCAAGGTTTGTGATGCGGTTTCGTTCGCCCATTCACGCCACATCATTCATCAGGATATCAAACCGCATAATGTCATGATCGGGCAATATGGGGAAGTCCTTTTGATGGATTGGGGTTTAGCCCAGCCATTAAAACAACATCGGAAGGATTTTTCCGATCTGGCACTTGCTCTGGATAACCGCATCACAGGTTCGCCGACCTACATGTCTCCCGAACAAACCTACGGTAATCCTGATAAAACGTGTGAGCGCAGTGACATTTTCCTTTTAGGAGCCATGTTATACCACATATTTACGCTGAAGCCGCCTTATAGTGGCAGGAACATGAAAGAAATTATTCTCAAAGCCCGCGCTGGCGATTTTATACCACCGCAAAAACGCGCTCCACAGAGCCAGATTCCCGATGAAATTAACCGGATCATTTTAAAGGCCATGGCCTTTGAAAAAGTGGGCCGTTATCAAAGCGTGGATGCGATGAGTCATGATATCGACGATATTATTGCCGGGAAATGGTCTCAACAAGTCAAAAAAGAATTTCAAATGGGTGACATGTTAATGACCGAAGGCGAAATCGGTGAGGAAGCCTATCTGATTCTAAAAGGTCGTGTGCGGGTGGTGAAAGAACGCGCTGGCAAAAAAATTGTTTTGGGCCTGTTGCAAGCCGGTGATATTGTCGGTGAAATGTCCCTGATTCGTAAAGAAAAACGTTCGGCCAGCGTTGAAGCGGTCGAACAGACCCAGGCAGCGGTGCTTAATAGGGAAGTACTCTCCCGGAATCTCAAGAAATTGCCGCCGTACATGGAAAAAATTGTATCCACCGTAACTGACCGATTAGGTATTGCCAATGAAAAGATTCATCCGCATTTAGTGGGGGACTGCACATATGTCATTTTAAAACAACTTCGCTTGCTTTATTGGCATAAACTGAAAAACAAATCGGAGGAGGCGGCTTTAAATGAGGGCGTAGGAACTGACGCAATGATTGACGAAATTGCCGAAGACCTCGGACTGCCCCATGAAAGAGTGAATATTGTCGTCGGACAGGCCGCTAAATTGCAACTAATAGGCAATACTGATAATATCATAACAATTCCGAATGATGAAAAATTGTTGCAGTTCTGCAAACGGGCTAAAGCCGGACTCTGATTTAAGAAAATTCTAATTCAGCATTCCCAATTCAGATTTCATTCAATGTTCAATGTTTGATGTTCAACGTTCTATGGGGGTCTTACATGTCTACCAACCGTAATGATGTTTTTTTTGGTAAACTGGCTGTCAAAGCCGGATATATCACCGAAAAACAGCTACGCGAAGTATTCCAGGTGCAAAAAGCCTTGGCTTTGAAAACCAAATCGGATACAGGTCTGGTTAATGTTGGCGCAATTATGGCGGCTAAAGGACTGCTCACCCGCGCGCAGGTTGTTAAAATTCGATTACACCAGAAAAAAATCGATGCGAACCGGATTTCCATGATCTGCATATCCTGTGGAGCCAAATATAAAATTAAGAACTACCGTCCGGGAAGAAAAATTGCCTGCCAGAAATGTGGCGAAAAATTACAAAAGTTGGCATCGGAAACCCAGGATAAAACGACTGAGCCTCCTGACACGTCTTCGGCATCGCAACCGGCTGAAACATCTGAGACCAAACCCACGGATACGATTGACAAGGTAAGGGATATCTTAGCCGGTATGGACTCAATGGCCGTTCGCGACACGCCGCCGGAACAGGGTGCCGTTGCTTCCGGCGAGAAAACGCCTGAACAGCCATCGGTTGTTGATAGTGTTTCCGAAACAGCGTCAGGCAAAGTAGAGAACGCTCAGGAAAAAACTTCTGATCTCGAAAGGGAAGATACGTCGGATTTACCGAAACAGACAGATTCTGTTGAAGACACCCAGGAAAAAACATCAGATACTGAAAGTGAAGATACGGCGGATTTGTCTAAACCGGCAGACTCGGTTGAAGACACCCAGGATTTGCTGGCAGCCATTGATGACGACGATAGCAGCCTGAACGTAACTATCAAAATCGATCGGTCAGATGTTGCGGCACAGAAAAAGACGGAGATGAATATCCGTCCCCTCAATGTTATCCTTGATGATAAAATTAACACATCTTTAGACGATTTCTCCATTCTACACTCCATTGGCAAAGGCGGCATGGCTGAAGTGTTTGCTGCTCGCCAGGCTTCCGTTGACCGGCTGATCGCTCTTAAGATGATCAAAACGGATAAGACGGTTAATGATGAATCACGTTACAAATTTATCTCCGAAGCCGTGGTTACCGGTGATTTGGATCATCCCAATATCGTACCGGTCCATGACCTCGGCCTGAGCCAGGATGGCGTGCTTTTTTACTCAATGAAACATGTAAAAGGCGTTTCCTGGGAAAGCGCCCTTCCGCAAAAATCCCTGGCTGATAATCTTGATATCCTGTTAAGCGTATGTGACGCCATGGCGTTTGCCCATGATAAAGGCATTGTACATCGAGATTTAAAGCCTTTAAACGTAATGATTGGCGACTACGGTGAGGTGCTGGTGATGGACTGGGGCCTGGCCATCAGCTTTGATGAAAAGGGCAAAGCCGAGCGGTTGGGCAGAAAAATGGGAATGGCCGGAACACCGGCGTTTATGGCACCGGAAATGGCCAGATGCGACAGTCGCCGTATAGACACCCGCAGTGACATCTATCTCTTAGGTGGAATTCTTTTTAAAATCGTCACCGGTTTAAGACCCCATGAAAGCGAAAGCGTCGTCGCATGTGTCCATGAAGCGATGCAAAACAATATTCAGCCCACTGACAAAAAAGGCGAATTGACTGATATTGCCCTTAAGGCGATGGCGACTGTGCCTGAAGATCGATATCCAAGCGTCAAAGCGTTCCAGGAAGCTATCCGGGAATATCAGGCCCACGCAGAAAGTATTGCTCTGTCGAACAGCGCCCTTAAAGATATTAAAAACGGTGAAACACATAGCGATTACGATAATTTTGCCCACGGTCTCTATCGGTGTCGTGAAGCTTTGGAAATGTGGCCTGAAAATGAGACGGCCAGTGAAGGATTGGCACATGGCACCTTATCTTATGCCCAATGTGCGTTTGAAAAAGATGATTTCGATTTGGCATCCTCCCTCTTAACGTCAGAAAATGATGAACACCGTGATCTTTCAGAGCGTGTGGAAAAAGCCCGCCAGAAACGTGAAGAACGCAAAAAACGTCTGAAAGTGTTAACTTTTGGCGTTGGCGCTTTAGCTATCCTCATTATCATTATTTTGGGAATCGCCTTTTTCTGGATTAAAGGTGAGAAAGAACGCGCGGTTACGGCCGAACAAGAAGCGCGCATCGCTCAAAAACAAGAGTCCGTGCAGCGGCAAAAAGCGGAACAGGAAAACTATTTTAATATTCTTACAATCGCACAGCGTAAAATTGACGATTCATTGCTTGACCAGGCCCAAAACCTGCTTCTGAAACCATCTGCAAAACTACGGGAATGGGAATGGGGCCGTTTGATGCATTTATGCAATTTAGAACGAGCCACCTTGAAAGGGCACACCGATTCGGTAATCGCTGTCGCCTTTTCTCCGGCAGGCAATCTGGTCGTCACCGGAAGTGACGATAGCACGGTTAAAATTTGGGAAAAAGAAACAGGCCAATTGCTGAAAACGCTGACCGGGCATAACACCGCCGTCAAATATGTTGCCTTTTCCGCTGATGGTAATTTGGTGATCTCCATTGATAGCAATGATACGGTCAAAAACTGGAATAGTGTGACAGGCGTGGAAACCGAGGTATTGATCAGACCGGTTGACACCGAACGTTCCGTGTCCTTTTCTCCGGATGGCTCCTTAAAGGTGCAAACGCGTCTGGATAATCAAAACAGCGCGATTATCAGTGAAACTGCCACCGGCATTGAATTGATGACTCTTAAAGGACACACCGGCAAGGTAGTTGTCGTTAAATTCGCACCGGATGGCAAACGTGTGGCCACCGGTAGTGCGGATAAATCGGCTAAAATATGGGATATTCAAACCGGTTTGGTGATCGTGACCCTTGGAGGTCATGCGCAAGGCGTCAGCGCTGTGTCGTTTTCTCACGACGGTGAGGAGATTATCACCGGAAGCAACGATAAAACCGCGCGTATCTGGGGAACCAAGAGCGGCCGTGATGTCAAACTGCAAGATGAAGAATCAGCGTATATCCGCTCTGTCGCATTTTCGTCAGATAGCAAACGCATTGTAACAGGTAGTCGCTCAATCGATACACCCATCGCCATATTGTGGGATACGACTGATGGGACAATCCTTCAAAAACTAAAGGGGCATACGCACTATATTTATGCCGTCGCCTATAGTCCCGACGGTAAAACTGTTTTAACAGGAAGCCGTGATAAAACAGCAATATTGTGGAATGCGACTGACGGCCAAAAATTACACACCCTCGAAGGCCACACCGGATCGGTGTATGCGGTCGCTTATTCGCCGGATTCCAGTCGTATATACACCGCCAGTTGGGATAAAAGCGTGCGTATATGGGATGCTCAGACCGGAAAGCATTTGAACACCTTAAAAGGCCATACCGCCGGTGTGCTGGCAATCGGGCTCTCTCCGGATGGCCGCCATATCGTAACCGGCGCAAGCATCAATGGAAGAAAAACCGAAAAGGAAGCCGCAAGCAAGAAACAAACGGTGATTGTATGGGATGCGCAAACAGGTAAAAAACTACAAACTCTTCAAGGACATGACAATTCTGTATATGATGTTGCTTACTCGCCCGATGGCAAACTGATTGTAACCGCCAGTTGGGATGGTTCGGTTAAAATATGGGATGCCCTCAATGGCAAAGAGCTTAAAACCCTCAAAGGCCATTCCCAAAGTATCCAAACGGCCGCCTTTTCCCCCAACAGTCGTCGTCTGGCAACCGGAAGTTGGGATCGCACTGCCAAAATATGGGATATCAATACCGGACGCGAATTGCTGACGCTCGAAGATCATGCGGCTCAGGTGACTGATGTTGTTTTTTCCCCTGATGGCCGTCAGTTAGCAACCGCCAGTCGGGATGATACGGTCATTATTTGGAATACATACAATCAGATGTCGGTGAAGGACAAAGAATGAAAATTATCGCAATTATTCCTTCACGTTACGAATCCAGTCGCTTCCCGGGAAAGCCTTTGGCGCTGATTGCGGGCAAACCCATGGTTGAACACGTATATACAAGGGTCTGTCAGGCGAAACTGGTTGAAGATGTTATTGTGGCCACGGATGACGAGCGAATTTTTAATGCGGTGGCAAAAATAGGCGGCAAAGCGCTCATCACCTCTGCTGATAATCGTTCCGGCACTGACCGCTTGGCTGAAGCGGCTGAAAAAATGAATCTGGCGGCGGATGATCTTATTGTTAACATCCAGGGCGATCAGCCCCTGTTGAATCCTCACAGTATTGATGAAATGATTCAGCCGTTTTTGACCGCTGATAATCCTGATAACCCTGATGAAATGATTGAAATGAGTACATTGGCATTCAGAATTATCAATAAACAAGAGATCACCAATCCCAAAGATGTAAAAGTGGTTTTTGACGGCCGCAGGTTTGCTTTATACTTTTCACGGTCATCGATACCCTGCGGGCGGGATACTTCCGATCATTTTTCAACTTACAAACACCTGGGATTTTATGCTTACAAACGCCGTTTCCTGGAAACATTCCGCCAGTTGCCCACCGGTCGTCTTGAGAATATTGAAAAATTGGAACAATTGCGGGTTTTGGAACATGGCCATTCTGTTAAAGTGGTGATTACCTCACATGATTCTCCGGAAGTGGACCTGCCCGAAGACATTGCACGCATCGAGAAATTGCTTGCGGATGAAAAATCCCCAATAGTCGTATGAACTCGCCAGGGCAGTTCATTTTGCTTTTAATTGGCACCTATCTGATTGCCTCCTTGAACAGCGCCATTTTGGTATTCAAATTAAGCGGCAAGCCGGATCCTCGCACTCAATTCAGCCAAAATGCCGGCGTCACCAATGTATACCGCCAGGCGGGGCCATTTTGGGCGCTTATCGTCCTGTTGACAGATGTTGGCAAAGCTGTCATAATAGCTGTTTGTGGTGAATGGTTGCTGCCCTGGCAACAGATTCCCTGGATAGGGATGGCGATGATCATTGGCAACCGCTTTCCCTGCTGGCATCATTTTCAGGGCGGCAAGGGCGTTGCGCACTATATCGGTTTTACCGCCGTAGCCGCACCCATAGCGACAATCGCAGCCTTATTGGCCTGGATCATGGCCTATTGCGTCTGGCGCATCCCTTTTGTCGCCTCTATTACTATGGTAGGCATCCTCGCCGCTGGAACCATTGCATCACAACCCTGGAACGGATTGGCTGGGTTCGCAACGATAATCACGGCTCTGTTGATCTGTTACAATCATGAACGCAATATCACGAAAATAATCAAAAGGAATAAAAAATAAAAGACAAAAAGTCAGCAGTCGGCAGTCAGCAGTCGGCAGTCAACAATCCAAAATCTAAAATCAACAATCCAAAAATTTCAATTATAACAACGACTCTTAATGCCGCGCATACAATTAAATCCTGCCTGGCAAGCCTGAAAAGCCAAACGTATCAATTTGAGCATGTTATTATTGACGGCGGATCTGCCGATGAGACACTTGACATCATTCATCTGGAGAGCCAGAAGGATGCCCTGATTGTTTCCGGGCCGGATCGGGGACTTTACGATGCCTTAAACAAAGGTATTCAATTGGCCTCCGGCGACGTTATCGGCTTTCTTCATGCTGACGATATTTTTGCGGATTGTGATGTTTTGGCTGATGTGGCTGCTCTGTTTGAGCGTTATTTTAAAAAAAATAGGCCTATTGATTCCTGCTACGGTGATCTGGTGTATGTTCGTGCTGACAACCCTAAACAGATTGTGCGTTACTGGCAATCTTATGAATTTGACAAACGTCGCTTTTATTATGGATGGATGCCGCCGCATCCCACCTTTTTTGTGCGACGATCGGTATATTTGAAATATGGTGATTTTAACCTTGAGCTGGGCACATCCGCCGATTATGAACTGATGCTGCGTTTTTTATTGAAATATGGCATTACCAGCAAATATATTCCGCGTATTTTAGTGAAAATGCGCACCGGCGGAGTTAGCAACGCATCTGTAAGAAATCGGCTGCAGGCGAATTACCATGATCGACGCGCCTGGCGTGTAAATGGCCTTAAACCATTTCCCTGGACGTTGTATCTGAAACCGCTGTGTAAAATCGGGCAGTATCTCCGGCCCCGTTTAGTAGGAAATCCTTTATGACCACCGTCCTTGTTATCTTTGCCGTTGCCCTGGTGTTATCCCTGATGATCACGCCACTGGCCGGCAAATTGGGAATGCGCTACGGAGCCGTGGATACGCCGGACGAACGTAAAATTCACACCCGTTTAATTCCCCGAACCGGCGGTTTGGCCATTTTCATCACCTTTTTTTTGACACTGTTGATTAACGGGTGTTTGCAAACCCTTGTATCTGTCCAGATTGAAATTGATGAACGCTTTTTTTACTTTTTGAGCGGTGGGTGTATTATTTTCGGAATTGGCCTGGCAGATGATTTTAGACGACTGCATCCCGGGATCAAGTTTATTTTTCAAATCATTGCCGCAAGTTGTGCGTATATGGGCGATCTCGGATTTGATATGTTTTCTCTGCACCTCCAATCCCCACTCTTCAGCTATGTCGCGACCGTGGCCTGGTTTATCCTGTTTATCAATGCGGTCAATTTGATTGATGGCCTCGACGGCCTTGCCGGGGGCATCACCTTTTTTGTGTCGATTGTGATCGTCATTCTTTCCATTTTAAGGGAAAACTATGTTTGCGCCCTTTTATTTTCCGCATTGGCCGGGGGCGTCCTGGGCTTTTTACGCTATAATTTTAACCCGGCATCTGTTTTTTTGGGCGATGGCGGCAGCTATTTTTTAGGGTACATCATTGCCGGCTTCGCCATTATCGGCAACGCCAAAAATCAGGTGGGAGCTGCCATGCTCATTCCGTTATTGGCGCTGGGCGTACCGCTTTTTGATACCCTTCTGTCGCCTTTAAGACGCTTTTTACAGGGCCGTCAAATGTTCCGGCCTGACAACGAACATATTCATCATAAACTTCTGAATATGGGCCTCTCCGATAAAAATGTGGTATGGCTGCTTTACACTCTTACATTCTGTTTATGCCTGTTCGCTATTGTCATGGTGAATTACCAGGATGAACGCTCCGGTTTATTTTTGATCGTTCTGGGTGCCGGTGCAATTATTTTTGTACGCAAGCTGGGCTATTTCGAATATTTCGGTTCAGATAAAATCTATGGCTGGTTTAAGGATTTAACGGATGACACCGGCATTACATACGAAAGGCGCAGTTTTTTAAACCTGCAAATGGAAATTAGCCAATCCGAGGATATTCAAGCCTTATGGCTCAATATGATTAACGCGCTGGAACGCTTGAAATTCGACAAGGCCGAACTTTACCTCAAATCCGGATTTTTCGACCCAAGTGCGGGAAGACGTTCAGATGAAAACCGATTTCTCTGGACCCGCAACGGTTTTTATAGTGGCAAGGACATTTTTAATAAGAGCAATATGAAATTGGAACTGCCGTTGCATACAGACGCTCCTCGTCAGCAAAAAGTCAAAAGTTACGGCGTCCTGGTGTTAGTTAAAGACCTGCAACTGGACCCGATCACACACTATACCTTGAGGCGCGTCGAGCATCTTCGCCGAACCATTCTGAGTACTTTACAACAGTTGGATAATCGGAATCCTGAATTCTGAATTCATATGATGAACCTATTGCTTACATTAACACTGTGGCTCTATTTTACGCTGGGCTTTATTTTCTTCTTCGCTCCTTTTTATCTGGCGGCAACCCTGTTTTCCCCTGATCGTGAAATTGCGTTTCAAAAACTGAACCATCGCTTTTACCGTATTTTTATCCGGATTATCCATTTATTCATACCTACACTGAATTTGCATATTGAGAAAAGTGTATTGGCCATTCGTTCTTCTGTAATTATTTGCAACCATCTGTCCTATCTTGATCCGCTTCTTTTGATTTCAATGTTCGCCAGGCACAAAACGATTGTCAAAAGCATCTTTTTCAAGATTCCCATCTTCGGCCAGATGATCAAAGCCGCCGGTTACCTCCCCTCTACAGCCTTGGGAAAATTGAACGCACTCTTAATACAGCGTATCGAAAGCCTGCCAGCCTACCTGCAAACGGGTGGTAATATTTTTGTTTTTCCCGAAGGCACGCGCAGCCGTAATCGTGAACTGGGCAGTTTCAATCCGGGCGCGTTTAAAATTGCCCGGCGGTGTCGGGCACCCATCAAGGTTTTGTTTATTCGCCATACGGAAACGCTTTGTAAACCCGGGGAATTTTTATTTAACACACACCCTCTGCCGATTACGGTCCGCTTAATCGGATCGTTCGAACCTGATTATGATAGCGCTGATTTTACCATATCTGCTTTAATAACCCAAACGCGTGATTTAATGCGCGCTTGTTCTGATCAAAATTAAAAACGCCTAATTTTTCGTGTGATTTGTGGACAAAGAATCAGTGATTGATAATCTTACCTGATGCAACAGGAAATTAACCGATGAAAATTGTTTTCATATCCATGCCAGATACGGCACCGATTGTTATTCATGAAGCGGCCGTTCATATTCCCAACCTTGGGATTGCCACGATTGGCGCACATATTGATAAATGTCACGATGTCCTTATTATCGACCTGGTGCGTAAGCGCAATAAGGTGCGTCGCTATTTGACCAAAATCCTACCCAAGTTGAAACCGGATATGATCGGATTGTCGGCCATGGCTTGGCAGTACGACACCTGCGTGAAAATTGCCAAGTTAATTAAAACCGTATTACCCCAGGTTAAAATCGTTATTGGCGGGTATCATGCCACCTTGATGTCGGCCGAAATCGCGCGTACTTCGGATGGGGAGCTATTTGATTTCATGGTCCGCGGGGAAGGCGAAGAAGTTTGCCGCCGTTTAATGAACGCGTTACAAGGCTCCGATAAGGTGGAAGATATCCCCTCCCTTTCATATAAAAAAAATGGTCGTTTTATCCATAATCCCCGTGGGGAATTATATGATCTCTCTGATCTGAAACCGCCCATACGCGATAAACGTCGCTTAACCTGGGGGTATCATCTGATGAATAAAAAAATGGAGGTGCTTGAGACCTCCCGGGGATGCACCCGAGGGTGCAATTTCTGCAGCATCCGTCGGATGTATGGCCGTAGTTTCCGCACCTTTCCCATTGAGCGCGTCCTGGCCGATCTGGATAACATCTACTATCAGAAAAAAGCATATAATGTGTTTGTGACGGATGACAATATGGTGCTAAACCCCAAAAGAGTCATAGCCCTGTGTGATGCGATTATTCAGCGGAACTATCAAAAATTGGTAATGGTGGTGCAGGCGGATTGCATTTCCATGGCCCAAAATGAAGCAATGGTTGAAAAAATGGCTCAGGCCGGATTCCGCATTGTCTTCCTGGGAATTGAAAATATTTCGCCTGAAAATCTGGCTGCTGCTAATAAAGGCAATATTGTCGAAGCTTCCAAAACGGCGATTCAATTTTGCCATAAATATGGAATGATGATTATCGGCGGATTGGTTTTCGGATTTCCTGATGATGACGAAGAAACCATCAAACGCAATTATGAATTCTTTAATGAACAGGATGTTGATGCCGCGATCTGCCAAATTTTGACGCCTTATCCCAAAACCGGCATACGGGAAAACCTTTTGAAAGCGGGCCTGGTGTCTAATCATGATGATTTCAAACGTTACACCGGCTTATGGGCCAATGTGCGCACTAAACATCTGAGTACGGAACAGTTGCAGTACATCGTGTGGTACTACCGGCAGACAGTGTTAGGATGGTGGAATCCGTCGAAGCTGGTGCAAAGGGATGGCAAATTTTGGACAGGCATCTGGCGCTATGGGATGAAACCGGTGTTAAAATATTTCCATGCCCGTCAAATCCGCAAACAGGGCTGGGAAAGCCTCTACATTACCGAAATGGAGCGGTTGGCGGCGATAAACGTTTTTAAAGATTTGGAAGAGTTTTAAGGGCCTCGGCAAAACCGGCTGAGCCCACCTTATCTGGCGATTGGTTAAGTGCATTTATTGGCATCCTTCATATAGGGCTAAAAGTAGTTTACACTTTTTTCGCAATGAGGCAGTATAACTATACTCGCGAAGGCCATAATTGGTGATTTTATAATTGATCAATACCTTAATTCATAGGCGTAAGACATATTTCAAAATCACCAATTATGACCGTGCCAAGTATATGCCAATTCTGATTCAGACGTTTTTAAAATTCTGCAAACTATATAACCGGATAATGTGTGTAATTCAAAACTGTCGGCTAATGCATTGATGTAGGCTGGGTTGAGGAACGAAACCTGGCATTTTTTAACGAAGAATAGCCCTTCATTTTCAGGAAAACCGGGTTTCATTCCTCAACCCAGCCTACGCGCTAACCGACGCTCGTGAATTACACACCCGGATACTTATAGTTCGTCGCAAATGAACTGATACCACTGCTTTATTAATATAGGTAAA
>JAOZRC010000687.1 GCA_029940345.1 Desulfobacterales bacterium | reverse complement strand
GAAATACTTACAACGGGCGATGAGGTCTGTTCCGGGGTCATTGTTGACAGCAATGCGGCCCATATCGCCAGGCATTTTGAAGAAGCCGGAATAAAAATTGAACGGCAAACATGTGTTCGGGACGATGTTAACATGCTGGCTGGCGTAATCAAAAATATTGCACAGCGTGCTGATATTGCCGTTGTTACCGGCGGACTCGGCCCCACCGAAGATGATATCACATCGCAATCGGCGGCTGAAGCGGCAGGTGTTGAACTGGTACCGGATTCCGAAGCGCTCAACACCATGAAAGTCTTTTTCAAAAAGCTAAAGCGCCCGATCAGCGGTTTTAATAAAAAGCAGGCGATGTTGCCTTATGGTTCAACATGCTTGGAGAACCCGATCGGAACAGCGCCCGGTTTTTGCCTTACGATCTCCAGATGCACTTTTTTCTTCCTACCCGGCGTTCCGATCGAAATGCGCCGAATGCTTGCAGATAAAGTGCTGCCGCGAATCGCGCTGCTTCGGGGCAAAACCGATGATCATTACATGGTGAAAACCTTATCTGTCTTTGGCTTGACCGAATCTTCCGTGAATGAACGGCTTGCCGATTTTAAAAAAAAATATCCGGAGATCGCGCTCGGTTTCCGTGCCAAATTCCCTGAAATTCACATTAAATTTTATTTGCAGGGTAATCATGTTAAGCAGATGACGGACTTGTTAGAAAATGCCGGGAAATGGGTTCATCAACGGATTGGCGATAACGTGTTTTCCTTTGAAGAGGAGTCGATGGAAGCCGAGGTGGGCAGGTTGCTGCGCCGTCAAAAAGCAACGCTGGCAACGGCCGAAAGCTGCACCGGCGGTTTAATCGCCCATCGACTTACCAACGTACCGGGAAGCTCCGCTTATTTTCTCTGCTCCGCCGTCACCTATGCCAACGAATCAAAAATCAATGTCTTGGGCGTTTCGCCGGATACGTTAAACCGGGTTGGTGCCGTGCATGAAGAAACGGTCAAAGAGATGGCTCTGGGCGTCCGAAAAATAGCCTGCGCGACTTACGGAATCGCTGTCAGCGGAATTGCAGGACCGGACGGCGGTTCCGCCCAAAAACCGGTGGGAACAATTTGTATCGGTCTGGCTGCTCCTGATGATGTTAAAAGCTATCGGTTTCATTTTCCTTTGGGAGACAGACGCATGAAAAAATTAATTTTTGCCACAAAAGCCTTGGATATATTGAGGCGCAAACTACGTGAAAAGTAAAAACCGTCCCGTGAAGATTTTCCGAAATCAGATAGGATAACATCATGTCATTATACGATTTGACCTCATTTTTAAGGCTATCCGCCGTCATCAACTATAACTTAAGCGCATCCTCTTTAAGCCGGCATAATGTTTTAAGGTTGATTCTAGAAGGCAAACGGTTGCATCCGGATTATCAAAAGGATCTGGATCAAAAAGGCATCGTTATGGAAGCGCTGAACTATCTTTTCAGCGCCTATAGGCAAAAACGTCGGCGTTTAGGTCCCATGGCCGTTTTGCATCCGTTGCGCGCGACCGCATTGTTTACCAGGGCATTGGATGAAGTCACCCTGGTGGATGTTTTAAGCATCCTGTTTCATGATGTTCCTGAAGATATTCATCCGGGCGATTTTGACAATGTGGTCTGGCGGAAAATGGAAGAGCAAATCTTTTCGCTATTTGAACGCCTGGATGCTCAAGATGAGCAAACATTGTTAACATGCCTTGATAGTCTTACCAAAAGAGAAGGAGAATCCTACTTTCACTATATATGGCGTTTGCTGGAAACAACTGAACACAGTTCCAATGCCATTCAGATTAAATTGGCCGACCGCCTGGACAACACCCTTGATATGCGGATTGATCTCAGAGACCCTTTGGATGACATTGATTTTTATCATATTATTTTTCAGATATTGTTTGAGGGTTGGCATCAAATTTACAAACCCGAAACGATTCATCCGCCAACAGCTTCTATTAATGGCTCCAAACGGTTATACCAGCTTTTTAAAAATGTTGTTTTACTATCCCTGGTTCGTAAAAAGGGGGTGGGTGATAGCACAGCGGCAATTCAGCACCTCATCCAGACGATCGCCAAAGCCAGTTTGAAAGAAGCGCAACGTATTTTTGTCCATTTGATCGGCTATCATTACACGGATATAAAACTTCAGCGAAAGCTTTTACTGGATGTGATGGATTATTGTCATAGCGGAAAAACATGCTTTATTACAGCACCGGATAACAATCAAATGATTGATGGTTTATTTTTAAATACATTTGGTGTGTTATCCGATCAAAAACGCACACAGCAATTGGATATTCTTTATCAGAATAAACCGTTAATGCTGCAAGCCGCGATTGCCTTTATTGTCCTGTTTTCCCATTTTTTAAACGATCCGCATTTTTTTGTGGGGGGAATAAACGCGGACGGCGTATCCGCGGAAGTGTGTATGGAGACGCAAATTGAAAACCATTGACAATAACAGGCCAAATTAAGTATAAAACGGCATCCATCATAAGTCAGTTTACACTTTTACCATTCATTTTAGCTTCAGGCGCCTGTGATGAATCGTAACGTATTCTTTCAGATTGCGAAATCGCGCTGTACAAACTGAAAGTCTATTGAATTGTTATGCTGCCTCATTGCGAAAAAAGTGTGAACTACTTTTGGCCCTAAATAAAGGATGCCTATAAAACCATTATAAACATTGTCGCATAATGTTCATCTTTTAACCCAATCGTCAGATATCAGAGCCTGCTTGATAAATTGTGATCGAAACCCAAAAGTGTGTAAACAAAGACAAATTATCGCAAATTTTGGGGTAATCGCCGGCTCATTGCCCTGAAATCAGGGGTAAATCTAAACCGTTTTCACGTTTTGCAGCCGATTTAAGACTTATCGAACAGGCTCTTTGTAAAGGGAAAAGGATTATAATGACCACACCGCCGGACAACCACAATACAAACGAGCACGATTCGAAGCGCACCATAATATCTGAACAGGAATCGAAGCTTAACTCAGATGACGCTGCTGAAAAGAAGTCCGATTCAAAAACAAGCCGTTCGAAACGTTCCAACGATCAGATTGGTTTGAATCAAATTAAATTTGATGAAACCGAAGCGATTTTAGGTGAACCGTCAGATCAAATGGAAACGAAGGGGGAAGAGGAATTCCAGGAAACCGTCGCAATCCCGCCGGAAGAGTTGGAACTGACGACGGAACAGGATGAAGAGGAATTCCAAGAGACTGTCGCAATCCCTCCTGAAGAGTTAGGGCAAATGATCGAACAGGATGAAGAGGCGTTCCAGGAGACTG
>JAOZRC010000686.1 GCA_029940345.1 Desulfobacterales bacterium | reverse complement strand
ACGATGGTGGGTTCCGTTACACTCCACCCACCCTACATATTGCAATATTTATAAATGATTTCAAGCATATCATTAAGCCGCCAACGCCCCATTCATCTCCTCAATAATCCCATCGGCCTCATCCCCAAACAATTGATACATGCGTCCCAATCCGCCTTTACCGTCAAACGGCGTGTATTCCAGGTCTTCCCGCTCCATATTCACCGAGGTGATGATATGGTCTTTGATCATGCCCAGCCATTCCATCTGGAGTGATGGCACTCATCGATCACATTAAAATCAAAAAATTCAGGAGGCACGGCGGCGTTGTATTCCACGGTTTTGGCGTCGCCACTGTTTTCATATTCATGGGGATTGACCTCTTCGGCGCGGGCGTCCAATTCTTCGCCTCGGAGGATCGAATACATGCACTGAATCGTGCTGATGCACACCTGATTATCCGGCGCCACATACCTTGAATTCAGACGCTGCACGGCATACAGTTCGGTAAACGTGCGGTTGTCATCACCGGGCGTGAAATCCATGAATTCCTGTTCGGCCTGCTCGCCCAGGTTGCGGGTGTCTGTTAAAAACAAAATGCGTTTGGCACCGGAAAACTTGAGCAAGCGGTAGATAAACGTGATGGCGGTGTAGGTTTTGCCGCTGCCGGTGGCCATCTGAATCAGCGCGCGGGGACGGCTTTCCTTGAATGATTGCTCCAAATTGCAGATGGCCTTGATCTGACAGTCGCGTAAACCGTGAGTGGGCAATTCGGGAAAATTTTGCAAGCGGGCGCGCAGGCTTTCATCCTGCTTCAGCCATTCGGCCAATGTTTCCGGCTTGACAAAGGCAAACACCGGGCGTGATTTGGGTTTGGGATCGCGTTGGTCCGTAAAACGGGTGACAATTCCGGTGCTTTCATAAACAAACGGCAGCGGGCTGTTATCGGCAATCCATTTCAAACGGCTGGCAGCATAATACTCCGCCTGATTTGCATGCACCGTCAGCCGATGGCCTTCCTTTTCACGCTTGGCTTCGATCACGCCCACGGGCTGACGATCTGCAAAAAGCACATAATCCGCCGGCCCGACAGCGGTGGGATACTCGCGCACGGCAACACCGAGGCTGATGCTCCAGTCAATCTGATTTTTATCGACAACCACCCATCCGGCCTTGGTAAGCAGCTTATCGATATGGTTTCGGGCTTTTTGTTCCGGGGATTGGTTCATTTTTGAAATCTTTACACATGCATTATGGCAGTGTTTTGATGAAAACGGTTGAATATTATCTAAAACTGAAATTATGTCAAGAATTAAGGGAGATGTGGGATTAATTTGACAAGGCAGGGATGATGGGTTTATAAAGATCAGAATATAGTCTGTCCTAACCTTTCAATAACCTAAAATTCCGTTAATCGTTGAAAAACAGTGCAAGCAGGATGTAACCTATTGATTTAATAAATCGAAATGCAAGGAGGAACCCATGCGTCGTTTTCATTCTTACGGACCGGTTGACTGTGAAGATCATTTCTGTGTACAGCGCCATGAATTAATAAACCGATGTACACAACAACTTCTCGGCAATCCGAATAAGAGCGGCCACTATTTTTCGATCTGGGCGTCGCGCCAGGCTGGTAAGACCTGGATGATGCGTCAGGTCAAAAAGCGTATTGAAGCGCAGTATGGCAGCCGTTTTATCTGCATTGCACTTTCCATGCAGGGTCTGATTATGGCCGATGACGATCCTGATGAAGTTTTTTTCAGACATACGCCCTTTCTGTTTCAAAAGGGTTCTGTACCCGGGGCTCCCGAACCGGCTGATTGGAATGAGTGGATCAGGCTGTTTAGCAAAAAGAATGGCGTATTTGACCGCCCACTGCTTTTGTTTATTGACGAATTTGACAGCCTTCCGGCCAGAATCATTGATTTATTGGTGGCTCTTTTTAGGGATATATATTTGAATCGTGAGGAATTTTGGTTGCACGGCCTCGCACTGATCGGCGTCCGCGGGGTGTTAGGCGTAGGAAGCGACCGCGGTTCACCCTTCAATATTCAACGCGCCCTGCATGTGCCCAATTTTACACCGAAAGAAGTGAATGACCTGTTTGAACAATATCAGGAAGAAAGCGGCCAGCAAATTGTGTCTGAAGTCGTGGAACAGGTGTATGTATCTACACGCGGGCAGCCGGGATTGGTGGGCTGGTTCGGCGAGCTTTTAACAGAAAAATACAATCCGGGGGCAGGTAAAAGCATTGATATAAGCGCATGGGAGCTGACATGGCGCAAAGCCCGCACGGTGGAATGGAATAACACGGTTTTGAATCTGATGAAAAAGGCGCGCTCTGCCTACCTGCCTTATGTGACCGAATTATTCACCCGGGCAGACCTTCCTTTTAAATTGCATACCGAGTGGTGCAACTATCTGTATTTGAACGGTGTCATCGATCATATCGCCGGTGTGGATGAAAAAGGGCAGGAAACTGATTTCTGCCGTTTTTCATCGCCTTTTGTACAGGAATGTCTTTACGATGCACTCACCGATGATCTGATCGGCGACCGCATTCCGATCCTGGCCCTTGATCCGTTGGATGAGCTTGAAGATGTGTTTCAAGGCGTGCAACTGAATGTGACGGCGTTACTGGGGCGCTATAAAGATTATCTGGTGCGCCTGAAAACCAAGGGCCTTAATCCGTGGAAGGATCAGCCCCGGCGCAAAGACCTGCACTACACCGAAGCGGTGGGACATTTTCATCTGTATCATTGGCTGCAAAACGCGTTGGGACGAATCTGCGTGATCAGTCCGGAATTTCCCACGGGCAATGGCAAGGTGGATTTGCACTTACAATGCGGCGACCAAAGCGGCTTGATTGAGGTTAAAAGTTTCACTGGCGCTATGCAATTGAGAGAAGCTCGTAAGCAGGCGGCCGACTATGCCAAAAAATGCGGACTTGAGACTGTAGCGGTGGCGCTTTTTGCGCCGCTGGACGACGAAACGGTGCTAGCCAAGCTTTCCACAGAGGAAGTGATTGAAAAGATTACTGTGACAGTGACGGCCATCGGGTGGGTTTAAACAAATGGGCTTCCCACATAAAGCGGGACAGATTGCAGAGCGACTTGCTCCTAACAATAAACACAGCATCGAAATAATGGCTAAAACACTACGCAAGGCTGAATTTCAATCCCGTTTCCTTATTGGATGTTGAAAGTTCAATGTTGAATGTTGGATGTTCGAACCGTAGTGTCCCGATTTATTTTGGTAACCAACAAATGAGTGCCCCTGACAAAGGAGCTTTGTGTGCAAGACGACATTTTATTAGTCCGGCGGGAAGACAAAATT
>JAOZRC010000685.1 GCA_029940345.1 Desulfobacterales bacterium | reverse complement strand
GAACATCCGCTACCTTAATTTTTTAGCTCAAAACGAACATTGCCTTCCGACCCTCAAATCGGTTTTGTCAGACCCGACCTTTGTTGTATGGCAAGACCTAACCGCTGATCGGTTCTGGCGCAGCTTTGAACTGCTGCGAATGTGGCTGGCCCAAAACGCCGCTATTTTAAATCTGTTGGAAAAACATCTACTGTCCGAATATTTGCTTTATCGCTCGGCCGCACCTGACCAGATGAATCACTGGCTTAAACAAACGATTGATATTTCAGCCCATTTTGACGATTCTGATTGGGCGTCTATGGTGCAAGGTCGCTGGGATGCGATCCCTGTATGGCTCACTGCCAGTGATGCACATCGCATCTGTTTTATTATCGGTGTATCAGACTCGCCTAAGCGAGCGCGTCTCTGGCCCCAATGGGCCGATGCGCTGTTAGACGCCGCCTCCCGTGACGCCATCCGCAACGCTGTCACTGCCATTGATGCGTCCGCGCACCATCTTTATTGTTATCCATTGACGGTTGCCAACAATGTAACCCAAATCAAAGGCGCATCCCTGGGACTGCCTTTGGCGATGGGGTTCCGGCGGCTCTTAGATATGGCTCCCCAACCGATGGCAATGGCCTGTTCCGGTGTGCTTTCACCGGATGGCCGTGTTGAACGGGTCGGTGCTTTGGATAAGAAAATTGCGCTGGCGCAAACCTACGGATATAAAATGTTTCTCTATCCGGCGGCCAACCGACCTCCCGCATCCGCGCCGGCAATGGAGATGCTGCCAGTGGCAACGCTGTCGGAAGCGCAGATGTTCAGCGCGCTTTACCGGCCGGGACGCAGCTGGGAACTGATGCTTTTGTCCCAAATCATCGGAAACGCCGATCTGTTTCTCGCCAATTGTATGAACCTGAGCCTGCCCTGGCTGCAATGGGCCCATCAACAGGGCAAATTAAAAACGGTCATTAAAGAGAGCCTGGCTTCCCCATCCAGGATGAATACCCTGATTGACAAATTGGGACAATCTGCGGACAGCGGTCTGACGGCCCGTGCCCACTTTCTGGCTCGCTTGATTTCTTATAAACAGATTAATAGAGTCCGTCGCCTGGCGCCGTTAAGCACTTTTAAATTCTGCCAATTCAATATCACCCTGGCTAACCATGCCGGTGATGTGGCCACAGCGGAAAAATGGACGAAACGGGCTGAAGTTTTGGTGCAAGATGCCTCTCCAGCCGATCTTGAAACATATTCGGACTTTTCCAATCATAAATTCATGATTCGGCATAACCGCTATCACTTTGACCCGCAATTGCCATCTGATTTGAAAATGATCCTGAACCATCTGGAACAGCGCTGGAACCTGGATTGCCAGTTTAAAACGTGTACCAGTCTGCCTTTGGGAAGATTATACGGCGCAGCGGCGCAAAATTACGGCTTTTGCGGACAAACCTATACGGACCAGGTTGAAAAATATACCGCTCTGGCTCAAAAAGCGTTTGGTTATGGCGTCACGCCCGAATATGACGCCGATGCACGACGCCAATTCAATTACCGCATGTATGCCCATCTGGATGCCGGCCAATCAGGTCAGGCCGAATCCGATCTGTACGCCTATCTCGGTATCCGCAATTGGGATGATCCGGCGTTTGAACCGGGCCGCTTTTCTCCTTGGGAGCATGCCGCGTTGATGCGTTTTTTAGCCGAAAAACCCAATGCCGCGATACGTTCGATCTATTTCCGATGGGCGCTGTCTGCGTATCGTACGTTGATCACACCCCATCACCCTTGGCAATTGTGGTGTTTTAACCTGGCGCGTTTGGCCGAGCAAACGGATGACGTCAAAACCGCTGTCGCTTTTTATCACAAGAGTTTACAGCTTTGTTTAAATGCGGATCAGGGGCCGACGATCCATATTATGGCGCTGCTGCCCTTGGCCGCTTTGGACGACCTAAAAGCGCAACCGCCCGTACAACAATCAGAAATGGCCGTGAGTCAGATTAAAAAGGCGGCCCGGCGTCTGAACCCGGATTATTTCAAAATGATTACAACCGGAAATTTTAATTCGCTTCTGGAAAAAATAAAACATCAGCCGCAATTATGGTTTCCCTTTGCTTATCGTTAGATTATCTTTTGGGGCGCTTGGCAGCACATCTAAAACTTGTAACGCGGAAATTTGAAAATTGTCTGAATCAGAATAAACAAAATTAAAGAATGAACAGAATTCTGAACATTCTAAAATACTGTAAATTCTGATTCAGACAATTGAAGCAAAACTAAATGCATAGAAAAAGTGTAAACGTTAATGCAATGTGAAGACCGTAGAACGATTTTGCAAATCGTTCATCAGCGCTTCAATTCGTTAAGTTCAGGAACGATTTGCAAAATCGTTATAGGCTAAAAAGTGCAAACTGCTTTTGGCCTTAAATGAAGGATGCCAATTTTTTTTTGAATTGGTTTTGCAAAAAGACAAAACAACGCCGTATATAAAATTAAAAGCCAAAGATCAACAATCAACTTGGAGAAATCATAATGCTTTTCGGTAAATACCAATTCACCTGTCGCCTTGAAACCGAGGCCAACTTACCTTATTATAAAGGCTCCACTTTCCGGGGCGTGTTCGGCCATGCGCTTAAACGGGTGGTCTGCGCTCTAAAACGGCAAGACTGCCCTGATTGCTTGTTGAAACAACGCTGCCTCTATGCCCTGGTGTTCGAGACGCCCATTGCGCTGACTGTTCCTCAAGGCGCTAAGATTTCAACGCCGCCCCATCCGTTTGTCATTGAACCGCCCCTGACGAAAGAAACCCATTTTAAAGCGGGTGCGACGCTGGATTGCAGCCTGCTTCTATTTGGCGATGTGAATGACAGCCTGCCCTATTTTGTTTACGCTTTCGAGCAGATGGGTAAAATCGGTATCGGCAAACGCATCAACGGCCGGCGCACTCATTTTACGCTAACCCAGGTGTGTTGCGGCGACAAGGTGATTTACACCGACACCGATCAGACGTTGCGCACCCAGGATACGGTTGCGGAACTCAGCCTTAATGGGACATCTGATGCACCGCCCGCAGACCTGCGTCTTGGTGTTGAATTCACCACACCGCTACGCCTGAAATTTAAAAATAAACTCAACGACGCATTGCCCTTTCATATCCTGGTGCGCGCCATGCTGCGCCGCATGTCCGCCCTGATGAACTGCTACGAAGAGGGCGAACCGCCGTTGGATTACAAACTGCTGATTAACCGGGCGCAGGATGTGCGTATCATCAGTAATGACCTCAAGTGGTTCGATTGGAAGCGCTACTCGCATCGCCAGGAGCAGTCCATGCC
>JAOZRC010000684.1 GCA_029940345.1 Desulfobacterales bacterium | reverse complement strand
TTTTTAGAAAACTGTAGGGTGCGTTCGCGACGCGTAACGCACCGGAATAATGTGGTGCGTTACGCTTCGCTAACGCACCCTACATAGAAAAGAATAATTCAAAATAGTAGACCACTGGTGCGGCGAACAATAATGCATCAATACGATCTAAAATACCGCCGTGGCCGGGTAAAAGGGTGCCTGAATCTTTAATTCCACCAACCCGTTTAAACTGAGATTCAAACAGGTCGCCTACTTGCCCCGCAACTCCCATGGTGATAAAAAGCAAGCTGACAATCCACCATGATTGATTCGGCATCAAATAATTTTTAAACAGCGCACCGATGAGTAAGTTAGCGGCTAAACCACCTAACGCGCCTTCAACTGTTTTTTTAGGACTTACAGCGGGACAAAGCTTATGGCGTCCGAAATAGGAACCGACATAATAGGCCCCCGTGTCGCCGGCAAAGATCACGGCAAGCAAAAAAAATATCCAGGAACTTCCTAACGAAACATTCCGAAGCAATATCAGATACGCTAAGAAGAGGGGTATGTAAACACTTCCCAGCACTTGACGTGTGATAATCGCCGGTGTATTCGAATCTTTTTCGAAGCAAAACACCCCAACTGACGCGCACAGGATTAAGTTAAATGCGATTATCGCAACAACCGTTTCCGGTGATTGTTTATATGCTGCCCATAAAATAAATACGCCCGTGATATAGGCAACAGGAGGGATAATACGATAGGCATTGCCATCATTTGGGGACGCAACGATCCGAAAATATTCCCACAGTGCAATCCAACTGATAACAATAATAAGAAGGGTGAATAACAGCGAACCGCCAAAGGAAATAATTAAAACAAGCAGTGGAATGCCGACAATGGCTGTCAGCCAGCGTTTTAAATGCATAACAAATCGTTAAACCTTGCCAAACCGGCGTTCTCGGTGTTGAAACTGTGTTAAAATGCGTCGATATTCAGTTTCGCTAAAGTCAGGCCATAATGTTGGGGTAATATAAAGCTCCGTATAAGCGATCTGCCAAAGTAAAAAATTACTGATTCGCATTTCACCGCTGGTCCGAATCAGAAGCTCGGGGTCAGGCATTTTGCTGGTATAGAGATGCTCCGCAATCAGATCAGTCATCTGAGAATCAGATAGCGAAACGGGATCAATTTTGCCATCACACGCTTTTTGTGCAATAGTACGCATCGCTTGGGCAATTTCAGTGCGCGCGCCATAGCTTAAGGCCAGCGTAAGCGTCATACCATCGTTGTTTTGGGTGGATACGATGCTTTTTTGCAGCGTGTCCTGAACATCGGGCGGTAATCGTTCGGCCTGGCCGATGGTATTTAAACGAATATTATTTTCCATCATCCGATTTAATTCGGATTTTAAAAATTTATTTAGAATTCGCATGAGAGCGGCAATTTCCGCTTTGGGACGCTGCCAATTTTCTGTGGAAAAGGCGTACAGCGTCAAATACGATATGCCGATTTCTCTGCTGGCCTCAACAATATTGCGCACGGTTTCCACGCCTCGGGCATGGCCTTTGACACGATTTAATAATTTTTTTTGCGCCCAGCGTCCGTTACCATCCATGATGATTGCCACATGTGTAGGCAATTTCGTTTCATCTGGCGCAACGAAATTAGAATTCAAGAATTTCTTTCTCTTTTTCCGTATAGAGGTCATCACCGATCAGTTTGATGTATTCATCGGTGATATTTTGAACCTCTTTTTGCGCATTAAAGGCGTCGTCTTCTGCTATATCACCATCATTTTTCAAACTTTTTAGCATTTCATTGGCATCACGTCGAATATTGCGTATCGCGACTTTATGCTCTTCACACTTCTTATGCACCACTTTGACAAGTTGTTTACGTCGCTCTTCCGTTAAAGGTGGGATAGCGATACGGATAATCTTGCCATCATTGGAAGGCGTCAGATCCAAATCGGATTTCAATAGCGCCTTTTCAATCGCTTTGATTGCGGTAACATCCCAAGGCTGGATCGTAATTAAACGGCTTTCAGGTACGGACAGCGATGCCATCTGGTTAAGCGGTGTCATCACACCATAATAATCTACGCGAATACCATCCAATAGGTTCAAAGAGGCACGTCCGGTTCGAATCCTCTTTAATTCATTTTGTAAAGCATTCACTGTTTTTTTCATGCCCTCACGGGTATCTTGATATATTTCGTCAATCATTGAAATCACCTTGTGTTTTATTTAGTATTCTCAATCAAAACAGACCACGAATTACACGAATAAAAAGATAAAGCAGCTTTAAATTTGAAACTTTGAACTGATAAGGGAACCCACTTGTTCGCCACAAACAAATTTCTTAATATTCCCTTTTTGATTCATATTTAAAACCGCCAGCGGCAAATTATTATCCATCGCCAAACAAATAGCCGTTGTATCCATTACAGCCAATTGATGCGTCAGCACTTCTTTATACGTTATTTGCTTGATGAACCTGGCATTTTTATTTTTTACCGGATCAGCATCATAAAGGCCATCCACTTTGGTCGCTTTGATCAATATGTCCGACTGGATCTCCTGCGCCCTTAATACGGCGGCGGTATCCGTGGAAAAATAAGGATTCCCGGTACCGCCGGCAAAAATAACCATACGATTTTTTTGTAAATGACTCAAAGCGCGTCTTAGAATCGTGCGTTCAGCCACCTGGGGCATTGAAATAGCACTCTGCACCCGCGTTGGCATCCCTTTTTTTTCCAAGGCATCCTGTAAAGCCAGGCTGTTGATAATAGTCGCCAACATGCCAATATGATCCGCCGACACCCGTTCCATATTATAAGCGGAGGCGGCAATTCCCCGAAAAATATTACCACCGCCGACCACAATTCCTATTTCAACGCCCAAGTCGGCGACTGAGCGGATTTCATCGGCTACATAGTCAATAACATCAGGGCTGATGCCATAGCCCTGATCCCCCATAAGAGCTTCTCCGCTTAATTTCAAGAGAATTCGCTTAAATTGAATTGTCGGCAAATCAGTTATGCTCCGGTCTGAAAACGTGCAAACCGTTTAATGGAAATATTTTCACCCATTTTAGCGATCATTTCGTTTAAAAGATCAGCAATGGTAATTTTGGGGTCGCGAATATATAGCTGATCCATCAGACAGTTTTCCTTAAAAAATTTATTAAGCTTACCCTCAACAATCTTATCAATCATTTTTTCCGGTTTGCCCATTTCCAATGCCTGGGCGTGATAGATTTCCTTTTCTTTATCAATAACCTCTTGCGAAACGTCGTCAGTGGTAATTCCTACAGGATTCGTTGCGGCGATGTGCATAGCGATATTTTTAGT
>JAOZRC010000088.1 GCA_029940345.1 Desulfobacterales bacterium | reverse complement strand
CAGGGAGTAGCCGTAGTCAAATCCGAGCACACCAAATTCGGATAAAGGGCTGTTATAAACGTTAAAGGGCGCATGGCCCAAAGCATTGAGCGGGATAAATTGCTCCCCGGTTTGGGTGTCCGTAAGAACCGCATGGCGTTGGCTGAACGTGCCTCGTCCGCAATCTTGTCCGCTTAACCGAATCGGTGTTCCTTCCAATAGCAGGGAGGCAAACGCCAGGGCTTCCGCGTTGGCCCAATCAATCCCTGAACCCTTTTCAACGGTTTGGAGACGCTTTTGTAAAAGACGCTTCAGTTTGGGATGGAGCTTAAATTCATCCGGAAATTTGTTAAGCAGACGGGCCAATTCGATCAATCGCGTCTCATTGACGCCTGTTTCAACAGGTTCATGGGAATACACCCCATGAAAGCCCTCCCAGTTTTCAAAAAAGCGGTCTTCGGGAAAGAGACAGGCGCTTCCGTGAATTTCCTGATAGGCTTCGTCAATTGTCAGATTAATCCGACGCTCAAGTGTTTCCAGCTTATCTTTGTCTATAATCTTTTCGGCGATCAGTCTGTCTCCGTAAAGCTGATGAAGCGAAGGTCGTTGCCTGATCCGTTCGTACATAAGCGGTTGGGTGAAGTAAGGTTCATCACCTTCATTATGGCCGTAGCGGCGGAAACAAACCAGGTCGATAATGACATCCTTGCCAAAGGTCTTGCGGTAATCAGCGGCAAGACGGGCGACATGCACAACCGCTTCCGGGTCTTCACCCTGAACATGAAAAATCGGAGCCATCAGCATTTTGGCAATATCGGTGGAATAGCGTGTCGAGCGTGCGTCTTCGGGGAGCGTTGTGTAACCGATCTGGTTGTTGATAATAATATGAACCGTTCCGGCAGTGGCATACCCCGCTAACTGGGACATGTTGAGGGTCTCGGCCACAACACCCTCTCCGGCAAACGCGGCGTCGCCGTGGATTAACAACGGCAGTACACAGGAGCGTTCTTTGGCGTGAATATCTTGCCTGGCGCGCGCTACACCCTGGACAACCGGATCGACCGCCTCCAGGTGGCTCGGATTGTTCAGCATGAAAATTCGGAAAGAGCGCCCTTCACCCAGATCAATATCAGCCAGATAACCATTGTGATACTTGACATCACCGGCACCGAACAGTTGGTCGGGATCGTAGCAACTTTCAAATTCACCGAAAATTTCTTCATAGGGTTTTTGCAAAATATTGGCCTGAACATTTAGCCGTCCGCGGTGCGCCATGCCCAGCGTAATCTCCTGACATCCCTGATCAGCCACATGCTCAATAAGAAAATGAAGCAGCGGTATCAACGCTTCCCCGCCTTCCAGGGAAAAACGGGTGACACCCACATATTTCTTGTTAAGATACTTTTCAAAAAGGGCGGCCTGAGTTAGTTTTTCCAGAATAACAGTTTTGGCATCACTGTCGAACGAGGGGTTGTTTCTAATCGGCTCCATGCGTTTTTGCAGCCAACGCCGCTCATCCGGATCCTGTATGTGCATGTACTCGACGCCGATAGAATGGCAATAGGTCGCCTTGAGCGCCCCGATAATCTCTTTTAGAGACGCTTTGGCGCTATCGGTGATTCCTTGGGTAAAAAATTCACTATCGAGGTCTTCCTGACCGAAGTCAAAGGCCTCCAGGGACAATAGCGGATGATCGGTGGGACAGGCCGTTAACGGATCCATACAGGCCAATAGGTGGCCGAGATTCCTGTAACCATAGATAAGGGTATCGACACGTCCTTGCCGCGATTCCTGATCTGGATCACCGGTGCTTGCGAGAGTGAATTGGCGTCCATCAGCAAACTCAAAGCCCTTGAAAAAAAAGGCCCAATCCGGTGTCACAGACTGTGGGTTTTGCGACCATCGGATATATTGGGATTCAATATAGTCCTGATTTAATGTTTCCGGCAAGGAGAGGGCGCTCTCTCCTTGTCCCTGTTCTTTGTTTTTTTTATTTGGCCGGCTATTCATAAATAGGTCACCCATCTGTTTTGTAGTCCTTCAATATCAAATAGCGCAATTTCTATGCCATAAAATATCAGTTCAGGCAACTTGTTGCCCTAATAAATGTGATGTCGTCGTTATGTTTAGGCATCATTGTCGCAATTCTTATTCTAATAGCGAACTGCGATGTTAATGTAAAGCGAATTTGTAATTCGACCGGAAACGAAATACGAATTCGTTTTACTTGAATATGGTTTTTAGGAACTGTATTGAAAAAATCCTCCTGCAATTTTAGGCATCCTTCATTGAGCGGTTCACACTTTAAGCCGGAGTGCCAAACTTACAGTTTGGCAGATACAAGCACGGCAGTTATCAACCGCCTGACTGTAAGTTTGGCACTCCCGAAAAAGTGTAAACTACTTTTAGGTCAAAATGAAGGATGCCCAATTTTATGATGATTTTTTAAAATAATGTCTGATTATAACGGATTTGGGGGGAAGTTATGCCGCGAAGCGACAAAGTGATATAGCCTGGGATTTCAACCCTCATCGTTATACACATCTCTAAGAGCATATTTTTTGATATTTATAACGCCTTTGTTTTCAGCTATAAGTGATCACAACAGATACGCAAACGCTGATGAGAATGGCAAGTCCGTTCATCCAAAAAATAAGTTTTTTAACATGGTCAGTCGAATTTGCCACACTTTGAATACCTTTGCGGGCTTCAGCCATTTTTTCCATTTAAAAGGTTTTCATTCCGGAAGTCAATGTTTGGGCGGATTTATCGAAATCCGCGACCAGCAGATGGCCCTCTTCGATCCCTTCGGTTAAATATACATAGGCCATCTCCTTGCCGAGTTCATAATAGCGGTTAAATGCGGCCATGAGTGTATCCAGCTCTTTGAGCCTGTTTTGATCATTACCGCTGCTTTTTATCAATTCGGCCAGTTTATTTTTGAAGGCCGTGCTGACTTCTTCGGCCTCCTTAAATCCCTCAAGCTTGTGTGTGTGGATGCATATAAGAAAAGGTTCATTATTTTGATGGTAATAAACGCCATTTCGTTAGACAGTATGGCATTTTTGTTTTCTTCGCCCACTTGGATCGATCGAGTGTGAATCGTATCCAGCTTAATGGCGCTGATGCCAGCAGATATTATAATAATTACAATTACAGCGCCAAATCCCAGCCCGAGTCTTGTACCGATTTTTCTGTTTTTCAGTAGCATTTATTGTTACCGTTTGATTAAACACTGTAGGTGTCCATTGACGCATACATCAAAAAGTACGCAATGGATATGTTTACCGCAGCATTGATGGGTTTGCTCCAGGGGATTATCTTCTGCTGATAAATGAATAAAAATCAGACCCTGTCCTGTCAGGAGAGAGGGAGGGTCTGATCAGAATCCAATCAGGAAGGGTTGGCGCTGGCGGCGCATTCATTCTTGCCTAAGTCCATAATTTCCTGCTCCTTAGCATCCACGGTTATTAAGCCGGCATTGATTTGACGAATCCGGGCATACTCTTCCGGTTGTTGACGCATATTGGCCTTAATGAATTCAAAAAAGGCCTCCTCCGTTGCAATGTCATAAATCGCCTCATTTTTATCTTTGATGCTGCCCAGCGTATCCATGAATACAAGGTCGCTGCCAGCCTCATCCCAATTAACAAAATGTCCAGGCAAAACAGATAATTGGTTATCCATGGCCGCAATCGTTGTTTTCATCGTATTAAATAAAAGCTTTGACCACCCCTGGGCTTTGCCGCCCAAGTCCGGCCGCCCGATGGACACAAGAAAAACCGTGTCGCCTGAAATCAGATAACGACTGTCAATCAGATAGCAGGTGCTTCCCGGCGTATGTCCGGGGGAGTGGATCGCTTCAACAGAAGGTCCTTGGTCATCTAAGGAGTAAAATTTGCGGTCTTCCACCGGTGAATAGGCAAAGGCAGCTTCTTTAAAGTCATTTGCGTGACCGATAATTTCAGCATCATTGTCCCTAGCCAGGGCCTGACTGCCGGATATGTAATCGGCCTGAAGATGGGTCTCGAAAGTTTTTACAATCTTGCACCCGATTTCATCAGCAAAATCCTGATAGAATTCAACATTGATACAGGGATCAAAAATAGCCATCCGTTTCCCGCTGATCAGTCCATAGCTGCATGAAGCCTTGGCCGGACGAATAAATTGATAAAGACACCAATTTTCTTGGGAACAGATCAGTTTGGGAACCAATAAGTTGCCCCAGGTCTTGATGCCGTCTTTTAGAATGGCAACATCTTCAAAGCCGTTTTCAATCAGCGCTTCGGCAACAAATTGGGATGAACCTTCCTTGGCGCATACAACCCGGATGATTCTACCGGCAGGCACTTTGGCAATGCTATCCTTTTTTTCCTCTTCATATATAAAATCAATGTAAGGTACATTCAGCATTTCAACCGGATCGGGGCCTTCAATTTTAAAGCGCGCCACTTCTTTGGGATTACGCACGTCCAGCAATACAAAATCTTCCTGATTGACAATCCAATCGAATAGTTCCGCAGCCACATACTTTTTTATTTCCATGTTCACTCCTTATTTATTTGGCTATTATCATTTGAGTGCAACCTTTTTGCGTTTATTGCGTCCGTAGGGTGGGTGTAGCGTAGCGAAACTCACCGTAATTTCGAAATCATACGATGGTGGGCTACGCTGTGCTTCATCCATCCTGCCAAACAAGGTTACACTCTTATTATTTTCAAATCAACAAATGCAGTGATTGTAAAACGAATTTGAAATTCATTCAAGATTGGGCATCCTTCATAATAGCTTAAAAGTAGTTTACACTTTCATGGGGAGTGCTGAACCGAAGGTTTAGCAAAGGCCAGCGTAAACGCTAAACCTTCGGTTCAGCACTCCTTTAAAGTGTTAAGCGGAAAATGAAGGATGCCCAAGATTGGTTTAAATATTCGTTTTGCAATCAGAAAAGCATTGATTATTTGGTATCCTTCATTTAACAATCCATACTTTTTGCAAAAAACTTTTCGGTGGGTGAACCGATGAAAATGAAGCATACTCTATAATCGAAAGTTATCAATGGACACCCTGACGCATATTCTAAAATCAGTCAAACAATTTCAAACCGAATTAACAAACTGGTATCGGCAACACCATCGCCGGCTTCCCTGGCGCGAAACTGCTAACCCGTATCAAATATGGGTTTCAGAAGTGATGCTTCAGCAAACCCAGGTTAAAACGGTGCTGCGTTATTATGATCCTTTTTTGGCCGCTTTTCCACATATCAGCCACTTGGCCGGAGCCGATGCACAAGCGGTGCTTAAAGCATGGGAAGGTCTGGGATATTATGCACGAGCGCGCAATTTACATCGGGCCGCACAAATTGTATGCGACCAACACGACGGCAGCGTTCCTTCAGACCCTGACGATTTTCAAAAACTACCGGGTGTCGGGGACTATATCGCCGCCGCCGTTCAAAGCATCGCGTTTAACCGGCCTCTCGCTGTTGTAGACGGCAACGTTAAACGCGTTTTGGCCCGCTTGAACCAGATTTCGGCCCCAGTCAATCACTCCTCTTCTTATCAACACTTCAAAGCGATTGCAACCCAATTACTGGACCAAGCTCAACCCGGGCAATTTAACCAGGCGATGATGGAATTGGGCGCTACGGTTTGCAGACCCAAAAAACCGGAGTGTGGCAATTGTCCGGTTCAAATGTTTTGTAAGAGCTTTCAAAAAAATACGATTAACGAATATCCCCGACGAACGCCTTCCAAGCCGATCCCTGAATATCATATTGCCGTGGGTGTGGTGTCGCACAACAATCGTCTGTTGATCACCCGACGATCAAATGACGGTTTGTTAGGCGGATTGTGGGAATTTCCTGGCGGTAAAATCCGCCGGCAAGAGACTGCTGAAGCTGCTTGTATTCGCGAGATTTGGGAAGAGGTGAATCTCCGGGTGGAAATACGGTCTTATATCACCCGGATAAAACATGCTTACACCCATTTTAAAATTGTGATGGATGTCTTTCATTGCCTTTATATCAGCGGCAAGGTGAAATTAAACGGTCCCGTGGCTTATCAATGGATAACGACGGATGAAATCAGCAAATACCCGTTCCCCAAAGCAAACCATAAATTTTTTGGGCGTATCCGTGAACTGTTTGAGGAAAGGGGTTAATCGGTTTAATCAAAATAAATTTTTTGGTGTTTAATTTAAACATATGAATTACCATAAAATGGGAGAGAGCAAGCAATAAAAAATACCAAAAAAATCATAATTATTACTCCGATACAAATAAAAACCAGGCTAGTTGGCACAATTATCGCGGTTATCTTCTCCAACGCCTGATCAATCTCTTCCTCATAAAAATCGGCCACTTTTACCAGCATCGCATCTAGTCCCCCTGCAGATTCTGTTACGCCAATCATCTTGCACATCATGCTTGGAAACACACCGACTTTAGAAAGTGAATCCGCCAATGGCCGCCCTTTGGCAATTTCAGCGCTTACTTTGATTATCGCCTTTTCAATGGCTTTGTTGTCAGTTGTTGTAGCTGTTACTGCCAATGCCTCCGAGATAGGCAAATCAATAGAAAGTATCCCTAAGGTGCGTGTAAATTTGGCCGCCGCGCCTTTTTTCAACAATTCACCGAAAACCGGCAGGTTTAGCATTATCCTATCAATAAACTCGCGTCCTTTTAGTGTGTTGCGGTACCATTGAAAAGCAATGCTGAAAAGAATGATCCCAATGATAATAGACGAAGATTTACTAATCATGATGCGTGAAAGCCATACAACTATTTTTGTAGGCGTCGGTAATGCACCTCCCATGCTAACGACTATTGCCTCAAGCACAGGAATAGCAAATATAAAAATAGCACCGATGCCAAGGCCGGCGACTGCCAGCGCAACGGTTGGATAAGTTATAATACTTTTGATTTGTGCTTTGAATTTTTCCGCTTTTTCCAGATGTTCGATCAGTCGGTTTAAAACCGTATCAAGCTGGCCAGCGGATTCGCCGGCATCAATCATACAGACATAAAAATTATTGAAATGTTCAGGATGTTTTTTTAACGCTTCCGCCAAGGTGGCACCGTTTTCGATCGATTCTTTAATGCTCTGCATTATTTTTCGCATGGCGCTGTTTTTCTGCAGCGAAACGAGAGCGTCCAAGGATTGCCTAATGGGCAAACCGGTTTCGATCATGGATGCAAGCTGTTTTGAAGAAGTGATGATATCTTTTCGCTCTACTTTAGTTTGATACATTCCGCCCTCCCCCGAATTTTCATGCAATTGCCCTGTTGGCAAACAGGATAATATATTGATTAATTGGTGTCATTTTGCAAGTATTAAATTTAGAAAATTTTCAACCTGGCAATCAGAGGTGAAATACGATCCTTTACATTTGTCACTTAGCTTGCTATATTTCTTTTTCCTTGCTTATCCGTATATACTGTTTCAAATACTGACGCCTCTCTCTATTCTTGTGAAATAAATTTTCTGAAGCTCCCTATATGAATGTCTGAAACAAGTAAAAAATCAGATTGCGATTCAAGTTAAACGATTCAAACGGAAAGGTTCTTGCATGAGATATATCATAGCCATTATCGGTTCAATCAGCGGCGCAATACTGTTTGAATTCGCCGGCGCTGTCATTGGATTTGCACTCGGTTTTCTCTTTGGCTTCGCTTGGGAACTGAAACGCCATCTGGTAAAACTACAACGCCGGGTGGATGTTTTGAGCCGCCAGTTAAAGGAACCCACCGCGGAGACGTCCGCGCCGTCGCCTGCCACGCCTGAAAAAAATGAAACGGCTTTGACACCGGCAGAGGAATTAATTCGGTCATCACAAACCGCTCGGCAAACATCTCCACAACCGACTGCGGAACCTTCGGAACGACCTATTACAGATATAGCCAAAGAAGTGACAGCGCCAACTCCCGAACCGTTGGTTTTTGATTATGAATACGACACAGAACCCCCTACATCGTCCGAAAAAATCAAAACTGCCTCTGAATATTCGGAAAAAAACACCCCATCTGAATTTATTAACAGGTTAAAAGAGATCATTATTGGTGACAACCTGCTGGTGCGCATCGGCCTGATTGTGCTGTTTTGCGGTGTGGCGTTTTTGCTTAAATTTGCCGCTGAACACAACATGCTTCCCATTGAAATCCGTCTGATGGGCGCGGGCTTGGGCGGTCTGTTGATGCTGGCCATCGGATGGCGCCTGCGCCTTCGGCGGCGCAACTATGCGCTGATGATCCAGGGCGGCGGTGTCGGTGTGCTCTATTTCACGCTTTTCGCCGCGGCCAAAATGTATACATTGGCACCGGTGGGACTGGCTTTTGCCCTGATGATTGCGATCGTCGTGCTTGCCGGTATTTTGGCTGTCTTACAAGACGCCCATGTACTGGCGCAGTTCGGCTCGGCAGGCGGCTTTATGGCACCGGTGCTAATGTCTACCGGCGGCGGCAGTCATATCATGCTTTTCTCTTATTACGCTCTATTGAATGCCGGTATTTTGGGTATCGCCTGGTTCCGATCCTGGCGCGCCCTGAATTTGATCGGCTTTGTGTTCACTTTCGGCATTGGCGCGTCATGGGGATATCATTATTACACCCCGGCTTTTTTTGCTTCCACAGAACCTTTTTTAATTCTCTTTTTTATATTTTACACGGCCATTGCAGTGCTTTTTGCCTTTCGCCAGACGCCTGACCTGAAAGGCTACATTGACGGCACGCTTGTTTTCGGACTGCCGTTAATCTTTTTCAGTTTGCAGTATGCCCTGGTTCGTGATTTCAAATACGGTCTGGCCTATTCCGCTTTGGGCGCGGCCGCTTTTTATATCATCCTGGCAACTGTTTTATGGAAAAAACAGGCGGATGGCTTGCGCCTGTTAACCGAAGCTTTCCTGTCATTGGGGGTGGTGTTCGGCAGTCTGGCGATTCCACTGGCGCTTGAAGGGCGTTGGACAGCGGCGGTGTGGGCGCTGGAAGGTTTCGCCTTGATCTGGATCGGCGTTCGCCAATCCCGTTGCCTGGCACGTAATTTCGGATTGCTGCTCCAACTGGGGGCCGGCATCGCCTTTCTCAGCACTGCATACAAAATACAAACCCACATACCGATTGCCAACAGCATCTTTCTCGGATGCCTGATTATCAGTTTAGCCGGGTTGAGCGCCGCGAGGTATCTCGAACTTCATTCTGACCGGTTGCGAAAATGGGAAAAACAGTTTTATATACCTATCTTTATTTGGGGATTGCTTTGGTGGTTGGGCGGTGGTTTACGTGAAATTGAAGAATTTATGCTCCGCAAAAATGAGATTCATGCCAATCTGCTATTTATTGCCGTTAGCGTTCTGACTATGGGATGGCTGGCGCGCAAGCTGAATTGGCGCGCCATGCGATGGCCACCGTTGATTTTACTGCCGACCATGATCATTACGGCATTGACTTGCTTTGACCGAAAATCAATTGAGCACCCGTTTACGCACTGGGGTGCCATTCCATGGGTGACAGCCTTTACGATTTGGTATTACCAGATGCGTTGTTTTGAAACGCTTTGGTGGAAGCGTCTGATTCTGATATTGCATCTGGTATCCCTGTGGCTGGCGGTGCTAATCCTGACATGGGAGCTTGCCTGGGCCGTCGATCAGGTGGTGAAAGACGCCAGGGTTTGGTATTTTGTGGTGTGGAGTATTGCTCCCGGTGTTGTGATTTTTGCCTTAATCAAATGGGGAAAGCGTATTCGCTGGCCATTTCGCAAATATTATAAATGGTATGCAGGTCTCGGTGCGGCCATACTGGTTCTGTTTATTGGGATTCAGAGTTTTGTTTCGACGTTCACAACCGGGGAACCGCGTCCGTTGCCCTATTTTCCTGTTTTAAACCCGCTGGATATGGTTCAACTGTTTATTTTCCTGGTAATAATTGCATGGATTAAACACATCCGGATGTTAAATCCGCCGCTAATTTCGAAACTGCCGGATCGAACTTTCATTTATGCGTTAGTGCTGATTATTTTCCTATGGCTTAATGCAGTGGTCGCCCGCACTGTACACTTTTGGGGAGATACACCTTTTACCGGGCGTTACATGCACGCTTCCATCCTGTTCCAGGCCGCTATCTCAATTGTATGGAGTCTGACTGCATTTGGTGTTATGGGATTTGCCACGCGCAAAGGAATGCGAGAGGTGTGGTTCGTCGGTGCGACGCTCCTGGGACTTGAGGTGTTGAAATTGTTCATCGTTGATCTTTCCGGCATCGGAACGATTTCGCGAATTGTATCATTTTTAGGAGTGGGTGTCCTGATTCTCATCATCGGCTATTTTTCGCCGTTGCCGCCACGACGGCATGAGGATTCCTGATTGTGTGGTTGGGGAATGCAACGATGGTATCATTGATAAGGTGTTTTATAAAATTGGGGTGTCGGGACGATGCTGAAACTCAACCCTGTCGGACTCTTTTGAAGGTTACCGAAAAGATGACCCGGATTGCGTTTGTGAACAAGGAGATAACTACATGAAAAGAACAATAATAATGCTGATTGTTTTGATATGGCCGCCCGCGATTTGGGCGGATGGCCCCCATCCGGATGACTTTGCCTTTGGCTATCAATTGAGCGTGGACAAATTTGGTTCGCTTTATAAAATCACTTTGCCGGAAGATGTTTATCAAAATGTAACGCGAAACGATCTGGGTGATTTAAGGGTGTTCAATACACATGGCGAGGTGGTTCCGCATGTGCTGCAATTCCGTCAAAGTGATCGCGCCAAAGCGCCCGAACAGTTGTCTTTGCCGTTTTTCCCTGTTTTTCAACCCAAAGGCAAAAGTGATAAACCGTTATCTCTGAATGTCAAGACTAACGCCGCCGGCGCTATTATTATGGTTACCGGTAAAACTGATACAGATGCGACTTCCAAGATAAGCGCGTACCTGATCGATGTCAGTCATATAAAAAAAACGATCAGTGAATTGCAGTTGCATTGGGAAGGTGCGGATTCACATTTTATCACCACCGTCAGCGTATCTTATAGTCAGGATTTATCTGCCTGGCATACGTTGGTTCGGGCCGCAACCCTCACTGAGATGCTATACGGCAATCACAAACTGGAACAGCGCCGGATTCATCTCCCGCTGCGGCAAGCGCCTTATCTGCGTTTGCAATGGCCGGCCGGTGCTACGGATGTACACCTGACAGATGTTCGAGGTACGGTCATTAATAAGGTGATTTCTCGGCCGCGTCGCTCGTTTACGCTCTCCGGTGTCCGCGACGCTGATAATCTCAGGGTGTTTCACTTTGACAGCAAAGGCGTATTTCCGGCAGACCAGGTCAATGTCCGACTGCCTCAGATCAACAGCCTGATACAGGCGGTCGTAAAATCACGCCAAAACGCGGATGATCCCTGGCGCCAACGTTGTAGAGGAGTGTTTTATAATCTGCGGATGGACCAAACTGACATGCAAAATCCGGTTTTTTCATCTGCTTTGACCACCGATCGTTATTGGCGCTTGGAAATCCTGTCTGACACGGGCGGCATGGGAAATAATCCACCGCGCCTGGAATTGGGATGGACGCCCAATGATTTGGTATTTCTGGCTCGCGGCGAATCCCCGTTTACGCTGGCATTCGGGAATGCCGACATGAGGCCACCGGCACCTACTGACAATCTCCTTCTTGAACCGTTACAAAACAAAACCAAGCCCGCTTCATTGATTCGCCCGGCGCATATAAAGGAACGCATCCAACTCGGCGGTGCATCCCGGTTGAACCCGATGCCACCACCCATACCGTGGAAACAGTGGTTGTTATGGGTAATTTTGGTCGCCGGGGTTGTTTTCTTAGGCTTTATGGCCTGGAACCTTTATCGACAAATGTGACCGGCTTGAAAACAGCAGTTTGGCAAAGAGGCTGATCAGTTTTTGTCCGTAACTTCGATAATAATCTTTTTTTTGGAGGCATGGCATCTCACCTGAAATTTGGAAATCAGAATGTTTGTTCCGCTGCCATAATGACTTGCTGATATTGAAAAAACAGGCAGACGGGCAGATAAAAAAGCTCATTCCAACGCTCCAGCATTGGAACAAGATGAAAATCCTATAATCATTCAATCCGCTAAATCCTAATTCAGACAATGGTAACAGCCAATCACGGTCTGAATCAGGATTGGCAGGATTAACGGATTACAGGATGAAGTTCAGCTACCATAATGACTTACTGATATTGAAAAAACAGGCTGATAGCCTAATATAAAAACTCGTTCCAAAGCACCGGTGTTGGAACGTTTATCAGACGCTCTGGCAACCCGTAAAGTAGTTAACACTTTTAGGCGGAGTGCCAAACTTACAGTTTGGCGGTGATCAAGGGCTGTACTGAAATCTGCCAAACTGTAAGTTTGGCACTCCATCTTTTAAGTGTCAACCGTTCAATGGAGGATGCCGATTAATGAAGCTTGCACTCCTTTAGCTTCACTACTGAACGTCCCAACTATCCATATCCGCCGTCAGAACTCCGTTTTCGTGCAACAT
>JAOZRC010000683.1 GCA_029940345.1 Desulfobacterales bacterium | reverse complement strand
AAATGAATTAGAAGAACTTAAAACATGGATGATTAAAATCATACTGACAAAAAAACGGGCATCCTTCATTGATCAGTTTACACTTTGTCCCGTTAGGGACATAATATCTATAGAAAAAAAGCTTACCAGTACGACAAGTCCCGACTGAGGGCATGCAAACCTGACGCTTACGACAGCAGATTTGCCGCTTCGCCTTGTCACGGGGGCGATGCCTGCGAAATTTTGCATATTTTCGGCAGACTTAAAGCGTTGTCTGTCAGTTCCCCAGGCGGCCAGCAAACGAGGTGCAAGGGCGTCGCCCGCCCCCGGGAAACTGGTAAAGATATTTTTATCAGGATGTTTGTCAAAAACATTTTGCAAAGTGTTTTCATGCTCCGTAATCGAATTATTCAATGATATAAGCATCCGCACTATCATTCGGACAGAGATCACAGAGCTATTGATAAGCGCTTTGTCCGATGTGAGAGGAACGATGCGGAAAATCATTTTAAGGCGTCGTTCGATAAGTTTTTCAGAACGGCAACCGTGTTCGGAGTAGAAGTTTCGTATAGTTTCGTCCCGCGTGCGCAGAATATCTTGGGGCATTTTCCAGCGCCTTAGAAAATTTAAGGCCATTTTTTGGTAAAGAGGTTTACCTGTGAGTGTCAAAGCCTGAGGGAAAAAGTTTTTCAATTCCGACCTAAGCCGGTTTGAAAGTCGTGTACGTTCGTCAACGGCTTTTCGACGGGCCTCGGTAAGGAAGGCGATCGTTCGGCAGTTTTCGTTCTCCGGTTTCTATGGCCGTAACCGGTCGCGGTGCATACTGACCGGTTCTCTTAAGAAGTCAGCATCCGAGGGATCGTCTTTTGATCCGCTTACACAAAAGGCTTCACGATAACGCGCCAACGCTTTCGGGTTAACAGGGAAAAGGGTTAGAAAGTCATACCCCATGAGATGTGCGATCAAAGGTCCGCGGCTCTGTTCAAGGCAGATAGCGATCTGGCCGTCTGAGTGACGCCGACGGATTTGCGACACCCATTGTGTTAATGCTTCGGGCGTGTGTTTGATCACCTTGTATTGGGAACAGCTATCGCCTGCGGCTGCGATGCTGATGTCATGTTTCAGGTCGGCCTGGTCGATTCCGACAAAGGCGCTGAATCGGTCAGTATGATTTTGCACTGAGAACCTCCTTATCAGTTATACGGATGTTCCATATAACTTATTGTCATGGTTCATAACCATCTGATTTTAATAGGTGATGCATTCACTGATGCCTATGTGTAAAATCAGTATGTCAGCAACAATTTATCCGGAACATGCGTCAAAATGGCGCTTTGTCAGTGTGACAGCCAAAAGCGCAACGCCGGTTGTGCGAAGACCTTATAGTGAGTCCTCTATGGGACGACTTCTGAGTATTCGTTAGGAACCGACTGCTTATCCCGTCCGAAGATCTACGAAAAATCGTTAAACGATGAGGGTGGCAATTCGTAACGGGATAAGGTGCGTTTTTATATATTCTTAAACAGATTTATCACATAATTTTCAGACGTTGTCAATAAAAAAATCAAATGATGAAAGCTTGGCTCTATCACTCAGCGCCAGTCGTGGCCGGAACTCCTGTCGCCCTACGGGCTCCCTCCGTTCCGGCCACGACTGGCGCTGAGTGATACGCATAAGGAAAACACTTAAAAATCACTTTAGACCAACTATAGGGTGGGCAACCGCATGATTGAACCTGTATTTATTGCCAAACAAGATGGCTTACACACAACTGCTGTTAAAAGAATCGACCGTTGCCCACCATTTGTGAGGCATATCATACCGCCATAACGGAAAAATTGGTTTGAGACTAGGTGGCGTGGTAAAACTGTGGGCACCCATTAAAGAGTCAGTCAAGAGAAAAAACACCTCTCCCATCAAAATTTTTGCAATTTTTTTTTGAATATAATTTCGGCCGGTTTTGTGAGCTTATGCCTCTCGTTTGCGTCCATTATTTCTTTTTTATCGGTTTTTTAATTTGCACCAGGCACCCATCGGGATCAAGGCGATTGCAGGGCAGGCTGGATGCTTGTCCCACGGCCCTTGGTTCTTGACGAAGCCCAGAATATCTTTGGTTCCATACCGTGTCCAATCGAATGAATTACAAATTTAGTGGTTTTTAACCAACCCTCGTGTAGGTTCACGGGATAGGCAAATCAAAGGTCATAATCGCTGACCGTCCGTTATTTTTTTATGGTTGAAACGGGTTCCAATCAAAATAAATGGATTTTTACCAGCCCACCGTCGCGGTTCCCCGTCTCAACCAAATCGATTATTGGCCGAATAGTTTCTCCGAATCAAAAGGTACCAGATCTCTGATGATGTAGTAAGACGCTCTGGCAAGTTTGTTTGCCAGCGCCTTGGTTGCCACGATCCGGTTCGTCTTCGCCATTTTGCGTTGATAGAACTTCTTCGCATCAGGAGAGAACCTGACTGCAAAATTCGCTGCTTCCACCTTTGAAAGCTGAGAATTTGCGCCGTTCTCTGACGTACGAAAAACATTCTGCGGCGAAGCAGGTCTCTCACCGGTCGCTCCTCCTTCGGATAAATATAACCTGTAGGCAGGATGTTTAGCCTAAGCATATGCGCAAGCCAAAACGAATCCGATTTGTCGTCTGTATGCTTCAAACCTTCGTATTGCCTGATTGCCGAAGGATTTGCCAGATGCACCTTGTAGCCTTCCTCCTGCAATGCATCGACTAACCAATACCAGTTGTAAGTAGACTCCACGACGACGCCTTTAAGATCATTCTTGTACGGCGCCAGAGCATTCAAAATTTTACCAGTGTCATTGGGCAGTCTTTTGCGATACAATCTTTGATCCTGATCATTAATAATTCCGATGTAATTATTGGTTGAATGTAAATCGATTCCGGCGTATACTTGCATCAGACACCTCCTAAATCCTATGGGTTAATATTATTGGTTCCATAGCATATTTGCTATAGATAGGGAGATGTCTTTTTTCTTTAACTGCAATTTGTTCCAAGTTGAGTGCAATCAGCCTTCATCTTATGAGCAAAACACAATAAAACTGAATTGCTGCAACAAACCCTTTATATGATTGTCAAAATACCGACGAGGGTTTTTGCGACCGTCTGAACCGTGATTGTGAGTGAATTAATTGCGGATGATAATCGTTTGCTTTCCCGATGGAAAAATGCTATTTTATCATCATTGAAAAAATTTGAAATGAAATAACATGGTGAGATAAACAAGATGAAAAGCTTTATTGTCAGAAAAACCGGAATTCAGGATTTACTATCTGAATTTATCGCCAGTGTCAGAGTTGACGAACTTAGGATCGAAATTGACCA
>JAOZRC010000087.1 GCA_029940345.1 Desulfobacterales bacterium | reverse complement strand
CGCTGGCCTTTGATAAACCTTCGGTTCAGCACTATACTCCCCATGAAAGTGTAAACTACTTTTAAGCTATTATGAAGGATGCCTGATTTTCTTATTCAAACATACGCTTAAGGTGTCAATGTTCAGGTGTCAGGACGTTTACGCTAAAGACTGAAGACTGAAAACTGATGCCTGAAAACATAATTTTGAAAATCACAAATTATGGCCTTGCCGAGTATAGCTATATTAATAGTAAGTTGGTTTTGATTTTTCATTGGAAAAACCAAGATTGCGGAGTGCGAGCTTCAGCCTGCAGATGATATCTGGAAAAACCAAAATCAGAATAGTCCATGACTGTTGCCAAAATACGCTTTTCCAAATTTGACATTTGAATAAACATGTTTATTTATTTTTTATCTGGTGAGTCAAAAATTATGAATTTAATGGCGTTAAAATAATAAGGTGCCGTTTGCAAATAACTTGAACATGGGTCTATCAAAATATTGAAGTTTAGGGCTTGATCATTTTTTCAGATTGCGCCAGGTAGGAGTCGCTGAGTGATGACGCAGTCTAAAAAAATGCGGTACAATCTGGCAAATGGCCGAAGTTATGACCAAGCCTGAAATTTTACAGCCAATTACAAGGGAAATATAGAATCAAATCTCATAGAACTTCCTTCCATCACTTGCCATCGACAGGTTTTTAAAAAAAGATCAGGCTTTGCTTGCAGTCACATTATTTTCGATTAAACGTGCGTTCGTGCTTAGTACAGTCTGTAAATGTGCGTCTGATGCGAAATTCATTGAGGCGCACCAATCACTTTTTTTATAAACCTGTTTTCGGTTTTAGGAGAATTGTTGGCAAAGTTTATTCCTGAACATATAATTTCAGAAATACAAAACAGCATTGATATTGTTGACGTCATATCAGAAGTTGTTATTTTAAAGAAAGCGGGAAAGAATTATTTCGGCCTTTGCCCCTTTCATGCTGATAAAGACCCTTCGTTTTCCGTTAGCCCCGAAAAGCGCATTTTTCATTGCTTCGGGTGCGGAACTGGCGGTAATGTCTTCACATTTCTGATGAAATTTAACGGGTATTCCTTTCCTGAAGCAGCTCGAATTCTTGCTGTGCGATGCGGCGTCCGTGTTCCGGAGCAATCGCTTACACCGGCGCAAAAACGACTGATAGATGAAAAAACGCGGTTTTTTAAGATAAACACAATGGCTGCCGACTTTTTCCATCAATCTTTGTTGAATGGCGTTCCAGGTAAAAACGCAATTACTTATCTAAACCGGCGCGGTTTTTCCGAAGATATCGTCACCCGCTTTAAAATAGGCTTCGCACCGGAAGGCTGGGATAATCTGCTGTCATTTTTTTATAGCAAAAAAATACCACTGAATTCCGTTGAAATGGCCGGATTGGCAGTTGTTCGTAAAAAAGGAAGCGGTTATTATGATCGTTTTCGTAATCGCATTATGTTTCCAATTGCAAATATTGCAGGGAACATAATCGGGTTTGGCGGTCGTGTGACTGATGACTCCCTGCCCAAATATCTTAACACACCGGAAACGCCGGTTTATAACAAACGCCGGTCTTTGTACGGAATTGATGCTGCCAAAACAAAATGTCGTGCAAATGAAACGGTATTGATTGTCGAAGGCTATTTAGACTTTTTAGCTCTTTATCAAGCTGGCTCTGAAAATGTGGTCGCTACATTAGGCACGGCGCTCACAGATGAACATGTCCGTATGCTGCGGGGATGTATCGGTGAAAAAGGTAAAGCCATCCTTGTATATGATTCCGATCTGGCCGGTATTAAAGCGGCTCAACGCAGCATCGCGGTGTTTGATCGAGGCCATATGGATGCACGTATTTTAGTGCTGCCGGCGGGGCATGATCCGGACTCTTATATTCGCAAGCATGGACGAGATTCTTTCATGCGCGGTGCTGACAAGGCGAAGAATATAATTGATTTTCTGACGGATATGGCGGTGAGGCAGCATGGGCTTTCGATTGAAGGCAAACTACGAATTCTGGATGATATGATCGGCCCCTTAGCCGCTATTGGTGATATCAATAAAAAATCTTTATATAGAAAGGAATTGGCCGAACGTTTGGATATTGACGAAAGCGCTATCCTGCATAAAGTGCGAGATCATGATAAAAAAAAAAATGATACACGGCCTTGGGTCCCTGGCAATGATGCAATGATGAGCGCATCGAACGGTTCGTGCAGCTACGCGGAGAATGAGACGGAAACTGCCAAAGCCAAATTCGAACGCCGACTCATTGCGATGATGCTTCAATTTCCGGATATCATACCGGAAATTGAAACGCGTCGTCTTCCGGATTTTTTTGAAAACAGTCGTTTAAAGGCGCTAGGGTATTCAATTTTAAAGCATTACGCGGATTCGGACGGGCATGTTGCAAAACTGATAGGTCAGTTAAAAGACAAACGAGTACACGCTATCGCAACCTCACTGGCCATAGAGGAGCAATCATGGAGCTATGAAGGTTGTCTTAAACTGATTGACCAATTTGAATCAGGTATAAAACATCATGAAAGAATTTTGTTACGCAAAATCAAAGAAGCGGAAACCAAAGGTGATGATGTCAATCTTATTCAACTATTGGCGGAAAAACAAAAATATGCCCGCAATAAGGCCAAAAAACAAAATTGTGTCCGCAGGAGGTGAAAATATATGGTGCTAACATTGCCCGTAAAACCGGGAAACGTCAATAAACTGACCAGGGAGACGATCAGTGCTCTGATTGCAAAAGGCAAAAAGCAAGGTAGCCTGACATATGACGAAATTAACGATTTTCTTCCTGATGAGATGTTTACAGAGGAACAATTGGATCGAACGCTCATATTGTTTCAAGAAAGTGGCATTGAAATTGTCGGTGGGCAAAATATCCATCGCATACGCAAGAGTGTTAAACCGAAGACTAAAACCAAAGTCAAGGCGAAGGATGCCTCTGATCAGGATTTCGGCACGGTCACCGATCCGGTAAAAATGTATCTCCGCGAAATGGGAATGGTTACCCTGTTAACACGCGAAGGCGAAGTTGAAATTGCCAAAAAAATTGAAGCGGGTGAACAGGATGTTTTAAAAGCACTGTTAGACACGACCACAGGCGTTGATAGCATCATTAATCTTGGTGGACATATCAAACTGGGGGCGTTGCGTCCGAAGTACGTTCTTAGAGATCTTGATGAAGGGGATGCCTACGTCGATGAAGTGATCCAGACGGAAAGATTTTTAAGCACCATTCACACAATTACTGAAATCACTGAAGAAAATGCGACATTTCGGGAGAAACTGTTTCCGTGCCATGTGAATCCGGATGAAGAACGAATTATTCAAAGGTGTATTAACCGGCGAAATAATAAAATATTCAATTTACTCAAAGAATGGCGTCTTGAGGGTGGCGTTATTAACAAAATTGAAAAGCTTATCCGCAAACAGATAGAGTGGTTTGACACGATGGATAAAATGCTGGTGATGTGCGCCGATGTCCTTGATACGCCAGTTACGGATTTAAATAAAAACATGGCATCATCGGGTCAGTTCCGTGACTGGATCAAACCGTGTTGTGATCTTAGCGAGGATGAAACGGAGCTTATATTTAATGAACTAAGTGGTATTATTGAACAAATTGAGTACCGTGAAAAAATGATAAAAGCGAATTGCCGTCGTCTGAGAAGAATTATCACATGTGTTGATGAAGGCCGCTATTACACCAAACTGGCGAAAAGCGAACTCACGAAAGCGAATCTTCGCCTGGTTGTCAGTATTGCCAAAAAATACACCAACCGCGGTTTGCAGTTTCTTGATCTGATACAAGAGGGTAATATCGGTCTGATGAAAGCGGTTGATAAATTCGAGTATCGTCGAGGTTACAAATTCAGTACGTATGCCACCTGGTGGATCAGGCAAGCGATTACCCGGGCGATTGCGGACCAGGCCCGAACGATTCGTATACCCGTTCATATGATTGAAACCATTAACAAACTGATTCGGACTTCCCGCTATCTTGTTCAGGAGCTAGGACGTGAACCGTCTCCGGAAGAGATCGCTGAAAAAATGGAAATACCGCTGGATAAAGTTCGTAAAGTGCTTAAAATCGCACGGGAGCCGATTTCACTCGAAACGCCTATCGGAGAGGAAGAAGATAGCCATTTGGGGGATTTCATAGAAGATAAAAAGTTTATGCTGCCGTCAGATGCCGCGGTCAGCCTGAATTTGGCCGAACAAACTCGAAAAGTGCTGGCCACCTTGACACCGCGCGAAGAAAAAGTGCTGCGCATGCGTTTTGGAATTGGTGAAAAGGCTGACCATACGTTGGAAGAAGTGGGGCAGGATTTTGCTGTTACACGTGAGCGTATCCGCCAAATTGAGGCCAAAGCCCTTCGTAAACTAAGACATCCGACACGCAGCCGGAAATTGAAAAGCTTCATTGATACTTAATCTGAAATTTTTATTTAAAACACAAGGCACTTTCACTTGACAAAACCCTTTGCAATCGTTAAAAACGTTGCATTTGAAAATAAAAGGGCCCATAGCTCAGTTGGCAGAGCCACCGGCTCATAACCGGTCGGTCCCAGGTTCGATTCCTGGTGGGCCCATCTTTTCAAAGTAACAGTGAGACATCATTAAATTGGTAATTATGATGCTTTTTTGAAAAATGATTTAATCGGGATCAGGAATGATTGGTAAAATGTGCTTGCAAATTGTAAATAACACACATTTTTTTAAGGCGTGGTTTTTTCTTCCCACGCCTTTTTTCATTTAAAAATGAGGTTAAGGCAATTTCAACTAATCCAAATAAATTCAGCGTGTTATGCTTGTATTTCGGCATAATTTGTTGTATTTATAAGTAAAAGAGCATATTATTTTAACACTCTTATGAAAAACTGCAAAGTTTAAAGGCGATGATTGCAACAGTAGCCGATATTATTGATGTGATGGAGCTAATCGCTCCCTCACGATTAGCTGAAAAATGGGACAATGTCGGGCTTCAGGTGGGAAAGTCTGATTGGCCGGTAAAACGGCTGCGGGTGGCTTTGGACCCCTTGCCAGACATTGTGAATACGGCTTGTCACGATAATATTGATCTTTTAATCACACACCATCCTTTAATCTTCAAGCCACTATCAATAATTGATTTTGATACGCCTGTTGGCCGAATTATCCGTATGGCGGCCAAACAGCGTTTGGCCGTTTTTGCGGCGCATACCAATTTGGATAGCGCCAAAGATGGGTTAAACGATTTGCTTGCGCGTCGAATCGGCTTAAAACATTTGAGTGTTTTCGTGGATTTTTCGCAACCGTCGTTGCAATCGAACCAGACCTTAGCACGTGATGAAGGCCTTGGCCGAATTGGAACAATAGATACTGGCATGGAACTTGCTGATCTGTCTGCGGAAATTAAAACCAAACTGAATTTGGAATATGTTAAATACGCAGGGAATCCGCATTTAATGGTAAATAAGATTGCTGTTTGCACGGGAAGCGGCTCCGGTCTGATGTCTCAATTTTTAGAATCCGACGCCCAGGTGTTTATCAGTGGTGATTTGCGCTATCATGACGCCCGTGATGCGGAAGCGAATCAGCGTGGGTTGATTGACATTGGCCATTTTGCGTCAGAACACCTGATTGTCGCCAGTCTGAAAAAAAAACTGGAGAACATTATTGCTTCAAAGGGGTATGATATAGGTATAGACATTTCTTTTTCTGAAAAAGAACCCTTTATTTCCATTTTCTAATTCACAATCAGTAACAAAGAGGATTGCATCAATTTATGTCAACTTCGCTAAAAGAACAGATATTTACATTACTAAAACTTCAGAAAAATGAAACTGAAACGATAAAAATTCAACACTTGTTAGATAGCATCCCTCGAAAAATCAACGCTTTAGATGCCAAATTGTCTGAATATGAACAAAAAATTGCCGATCAGGAACAACAACAGGGTCAGCTCAAAAAAAAATATAGCGACAATGAAGCTGATGTTCAGATAAATTCTGATCGGATTGAACGCAGCCTCGCAAAGCTTAATTTTGTCAAAACAAATAAAGAATATCAAGCTTTGTTAAAGGAAATTGACGATGTTAAATCTGTTAACTCCCGAATTGAAGATGAGATGTTAGCAGATCTGGAACAGATTGAAGAAAATGAAAAACGAATTGCAGTTACCAAAGATGAATATATTCGGGAAGCGGATAAAATAAACAGTGAAAAGAAATTAATCCAAACCAGAGCCGCAAAAGATCGGGAGATGTTGGTTCAATTTGAGTCGGAGTGGGAACTGATAACCCAAATGATTGAACCTGTAAATCTCAAAAGATTTAAAAAAATAAAGACAATGATTCCGGATTCCAGGGTGATTGTACTGGTGACAGATGCGGTTTGCGGGGGGTGTAATATGACCATTATGCCCCAAACGTATAATGAACTGCAACGGTCAGATAAACTGATGTTATGCCCGCACTGTCAGCGGATGATTTATCATGAATGAGTAAGCCAAGATTGCAAATGCGGTCAGAGCAGTCAAGACGATCGCCTGGTCTGTTTAAGATCGGGAGGAAAGTCCGAACACCACAGGGCAGGGTGCTCCGTAACGCGGAGTCGCGGTGACGTGAAGGAAAGTGCAACAGAAAGGATACCGCCCGGCACTCAACCTATAATTTTATCAATTCATTGCCGCTATTTTGCAAGATCAGGCAAAAAGGGAAAACAGATAATGTTATAGGTTGAGTGCCGGGTAAGGGTGAAAAGGTGCGGTAAGAGCGCACCAGTTCTTCGGGTGACCGGGGAAGCTTTGTAAACCCCACCCGGTGCAAGACCAAATAGAGGAACATTTAAGGATAGCCCGTCCGTGTTCCCGGGTAGGTCGCTAGAGGCGCAGGGCAACCGGCGTCCCAGATGAATGATCGTCATCCGGTACAAGGTAACTTTTACCGGATACAGGATTCGGCTTATTGGCTGGTCTGGCCGCTTTTAAGTTACAAGTTTGAAGTGATAAGTGCCTTATCACTTAAACTTTGAACTTGTAACTCATCACTTTCAACTTGAAACTTTACCATGGTGAACAATCAACTGACAAAATGTGATATTACCTTTTCAAAAAAGGTTCAGACATTTTCCCACACTTTTTTAAAATGCTGCCTATACATTTCGAATTCAGATGCCTCCTGTTTTCCTTTTTCCAAAATTCTTTTCTCCAAATTGATTACATCATCAAAGCTCATGGAGGACTTTCTTGATTTCAACGGCGCAAAGAATAATAAAAAATGGTTTTACTACAGGGAACTGGCGGCCTCTATGCTGCATCTTTGCATGGCCAGTTATTCCCAGAAACACATTTTAAACCGGCTCGGTTGCTACAAGCTTGATGACACGACTGATTTTGTGACTGAAGGAAATAAAAATCTGCAATTTTTAACTGAAGCGCTACTGAAAATTGCACCTGAAGTGATTCATGAAGTTGAATGCTTAGGTATAAAACTACCAGATGAATTTTTTAAGAACGATAACTTCACCAGCGTCATTACTGATGAACCGCTGCCGAATGATATCAGCATTGATGAAAAAGACCAAAATCAACGCCGGCAGCAGATTGTCATTATTGCCAGTGAATTTTTAAGTATTTCAAAAGCGTTTGACCAGTTTGGCATCTTTCAGGCGCGTACGTTAGGGGAAATTCAAAAAATAGTACCGGAAAAGGTGAACGAGGTTGAAATCAGGCGCTACGAAATGCTGGTGCATAACCTTCAGTCCGCCTTTGACACTTATGTCGCTCCCGGCGGATTGACTAGCGATAATGATAAGCTGAGTGAACTACGCAGCTATTTTTCAGTGGTGTTTCATTTGCTGCAGTTGACCGGCCGTCTGCTTCACTATTACGAACGGCATCTCCATAAAACAGGTTATAAAAATATATATCAGGAAACTCAGGAAAAACTCTCTTCGCTGGTGAACAGCGATCTTCTCTTGGAACGTATCGTCAATTACGGCCTTTATTATGCCTGCCATTATCTTTCCACCGGCCGCGAGTTGGCTCAGGAAATACTAAATGCCAATATTATCCGAAGCACCCTCACTACCGGTATTCCGGTTGAAAGAGGGTTCCACCTCAGACCCAGCTTGTTGGTGTCAAAAATAGTCGGCTATTATGGCGGGCAGGTGGAATTGTGCGTCGCTGACAATCAATTTGACGCCAGCAGTGTTCTGGATATTCAATGGGCCGGCGGGATGATCCAAAAGGAAGGTATTACAAGCGTCATGTTTAAAGGCGATGACCGGGCTTTAAAAGATATTAAAATACTCGCCGCTAATAATTATGGTGAAGACACGATGGGCAAGGGCGTTCCATTGCCGAAAGAGTTAAACTATTTGAGATAGGTTATAAGTTTCAACATGGTCTTTGCAATCATTGTGGCCGCCGGAAAAGGCGAGCGGATGCGTCAAACCGTCCGCAAACAGTATCTTGAACTGGCCGGGAAACCGCTGATCGGGCATACACTGGCAATATTTGACGCTTGTCAAAAAGTCAATAAGGTGATACTGGTCGTACCGCAAACTGATTTTAGCGTGTGTGATCAGATGATAGATCGGCTTAATCTGCGAAAAAAGCCGGTTCTGATTGCCGGCGGTGACCAACGGCAGGCTTCGGTATATAATGGTTTATGCACTATTGATGCGACTGCAACGGCAGATGATATTGTCGTGATTCATGACGGTGTGCGTCCGTTTGTTACGTCAGCGTTACTTAACGCGTGTATTGATGGCGTATACCAGACAGGGGCGTGTATTACCGGCATTCTGGCTTTTGACACACTCAAGCGGATTGATCTGAAAGGGTATGTAAAAAAAACAATTCCTCGCAAAATGATCCGGATGGTGCAAACTCCCCAGGCATTTGAATATAAATTGCTTAAAGACGCCCACGATAAAGCGTTAACAGAGGGCTTCATCGGAACGGATGACGCCGCTTTGGTGGAAAATTGGGGAGCAAGGGTGAAGATCATTGACGGCAGTCGCTTTAATATTAAAATAACAACCGCGGAAGATATGGTGCTGGCGCGCATGTTTTATCAAAATCTGAATCTGGATTCAACACTTCAAAAGGAGGCGCTATGATACGGGTTGGCATTATCGGGGCCACCGGTTACGCAGGCGCTGAACTGGTTCGATTACTTGCAGGACATCCGGACATCTGTCTGACAGTGCTGACATCACGCCAATATGCCGGTGTAAAATTTGACAAAGTTTATCCCTCCATGGCAGGGATGACAGATCAGACATGTGTGGCATTAGACATTGACAGGGTGTGTAAAAAAGCCGATTTGTTCTTTCTGGCGCTCCCCCATAAAATTCCGATGGAACTGGCACCCCAATTCATTGCCAGGAGTAAAAAAATAATAGACCTTTCGGCGGATTTCAGGTTCAGTGATGTGAAACGCTATGAATCCTGTTATCAACCCCACAGCGCACAAGAGCTTTTGAAATCTTCCGTTTACGGACTTAGCGAGGTCTATTTCAACCAAATCAGAAATGCTGTTTTGATTGGCAACCCAGGGTGTTATCCCACCAGTGTGCTTTTACCTTTGATACCTTTGTTGAAAAGTAAAACCATTCATCTGAATACCATTATTGCCGACGCTAAATCGGGCGTAAGCGGCGCGGGACGTTCGCTTTCGTTAACAGCCCATTTTTGTGAAGTCAACGAATCGTTCAAAGCCTATAAAGTCGCATCACACCGTCATGCTCCGGAGATGGAAGAGATACTCAGCCGTGAAGCCGGGACAGATGTTCATCTGACATTTGTTCCTCATCTGGTTCCCATGACAAGGGGGATGTTGACAACAATTTATGCTGATTTGGCAAGAAACGTGCGCACCGAGGATATTCGTGACTGTATCGGCACTTTTTATTCGGGTTGCCCCTTTGTACGTATTCTACCGGAAGATTCAATGCCCGATACACGGAATGTTCGCGGATCCAATTTTTGTGATATCGGATGCAAAATAGATCTGCCGAATCAGCGTCTGATTGTTATCTCAGCCATTGATAACCTGGTGAAAGGTGCTGCGGGGCAAGCGGTTCAGAACATGAATATTATGCTTGGTTTAGATGAGACCAAAGGTTTGATGAATATTCCAATGTCATTGTAAAAAGTTGAATATGCAATTATAGGCATCCTTCATTTGACAGTTTACACTTTGTCCCGTTAGGGACATAATATCTATAGAACAAAGGCTTACAAATACGATAAGTCCCGTAGGGACGAAATAGAAAAATTGTAAACTACTTTAATGCTATTTTGAAGAATGCCAATTATAAGTCAATTATTTGAATATTTCATTGTAAGTGCTTTAAACAGTAAACTTCAGGCACTTATACTTAACAATTAGCTAAAAGGAGAAAGAAAATGTCAGCAAAATTAATTAAGGGCACTGAGATTCGTGAAGAGATTTTAGAAGAGATCAGTGCTGAAGTTGCCGCGATCAAAGAAAAACACGGTAAGGTACCGGGATTGGTAACTATTTTGGTGGGTTCGAGTCCCGCTTCCATCTCTTATGTCACATTGAAAATCAAAACTGCGAACCGACTCGGTTTTCACGAAATCCAGGACGATCAGCCCGTTGATATTGCCGAAGCCGACCTGCTGGCGCTGATTGAAAAATATAATAATGATGACTCCATCAACGGAATTTTGGTGCAACTGCCGCTGCCCAAACAGATTGATGAAAAGAAGATATTGAACGCCATCGATCCGGATAAAGATGTGGATGGTTTTCATCCGGTGAATGTCGGACGGTTGATGATCGGCGGTGATGAAGTTAAATTTCCGCCTTGCACACCGGCCGGTATCCAGGAAATGATCATACGCGCCGGTGTGGAAACAAGTGGCGCGGAAGTTGTTGTTGTCGGACGCTCCAATATCGTGGGGAAACCGATTGCCAATATGATGTTGCAAAAAGGCCCGGGAGCCAATTCAACGGTTACGGTTGTCCACACTCGCACCAAAGCGCTGGATGAGCATTGCAAACGCGCTGACATCCTGATCGTAGCGGCGGGCGTTCCCGATCTGGTCAAACCCGAATGGATTAAACCGGGCGCTTGTGTCATTGATGTGGGCGTAAACCGCGTTGGCGAAAAACCGAGTAAAAAAGACCCGAACAGGATGGTTGCAATATTAAAAGGCGATGTGGATTTTGATGCTGCCAAAGAGATTGCCGGCTCAATTACACCTGTTCCGGGCGGCGTCGGTCCGATGACAATCACAATGCTGATGAAAAATACGCTGAAATCACTTAAATTCAAATTGGGGATTATCTAAGCGACTGATCCGAAATAAGTTCCGGCTACCAACTTAATGTGGGACAAAAATCGTGTTTCTAAAGCGAGGAAAAGCCACGGGAGTTGCAATGGCCAAGAAACCCGATTTTTAAACCGTCCCGCCTTGTGTTGGTAGCCTAAGTTCCCCACCCGGAGTGCGAACTTCAGTTTGCAATGCAGTTAACGCAAACTGAAGTTTGCACTCCCAAGACTGACGGTTTCGTAAAAAGTCTTAAAACCACCATTTTACCGTTTTCTCACCCACTAAAGTGGGCTATTCTCCGTTTGACCTTTCTCAAAGATACAATCGTACTACAGTTGGCTTGCAAAGGAACGGGGACAAAATAACTTCCCCAATTATACATCACAGCTTTAGGCCACCTTTGCCCGATCTCTGATCACAAAAGTATCAAAATAGCCTGCTATTCCTTCAACTTTTGTGATCAGAGATCGGCCAAATATGACCCAAATCCGCGCGCCTACTTGGGGAAGTTATTTCGTCCCCGTTCCAAAGCATATAAAGGTCAAACGCAGACCTGCCCCCTTCATATAGTGCCAAATGGTTAGTTTGGCCCGATCTCCAACCCGTTGTTTTAAGCCTTGACCTTATAGTTATAGTTATACGAATGTATATTTTCAAGTATAACTTTTTATGTGAAAGGAGAATAGCCATGTCAACAAAGGTTATTGATACAAGGATAATGAAGGTCTTTCCCAAGGGCCAAATTGTTATTCCGGTGTCATTGCGAAAAAAATACAATATCGCTATTGGCGACCAAATTGAGATCATTCCCTCCCGTGACGGGCTTTTTCTGAAGCCTTCTTCAAAAACTAGCCAGCGCGAAACCATGACAGACCGTCTGTTCGGCGTTTTCCGGGAATATGGGGAAAAGAAACAAAGCCTCGGCAAAAAAGAAATATCAGAAACGACGGCAGATGGGTTTAATAAAGGGTGGGATAAATGATAGCGCTTCTTGACACAAATGTGATTATCCGTTTTCTTACAGCCGATAAAAATCCTAAATATAAGAACCTCCATTCATTTTTCAGCTCTCTTGAAAATGGAGAGATGCGCGTTGAATTCAAATTGATCGTCTTATTCCAAGTTGTATTCGTCTTGAAAAGTTTTTACAAAGTTCCCAAGGAAAATATGGCATCCTTCATAATAGCTTAAAAGTAGTTTACACTTTCATGGGGAGTGCTGAA
>JAOZRC010000682.1 GCA_029940345.1 Desulfobacterales bacterium | reverse complement strand
AATTGAAAGATCGGTTATTGATGCGATGTAATCAGGACGCACGGACGGGTCTGCATCCAGACGAATCTCATTCCATTGGGTTCCTTGAAACATAGGGTGCAATTTGTGGGCGGCAAGTACTCCGCAACCTGCATGCAGCACTACTTTCTTAGAGTCAGACTCTTTTTCGGAGGTGTCTGTCATCAAATTTAAGCTCCGCTATGGTCGTTCAGGTAATCACCCGCTCGGATATAAATCGGTCTTAAAATCGGGTAATTATCAGAAAGTCTATCTACACAACAATTTATTGATTCATTGTTATTTTACGACACTCCGAGCATTTTTCATCCTTTTACCGGTTGAAAGCGCCACATACACGCGGCCTTCGTTTCGTGCAAAAACGATCATGTCCGTTAGGCCGTCGCCATTGGCATCACCGACAAAGGGGATGTCTGCTGCGGAGCGTCGGAATCCGCCCACGCGAATGAGCATATTGGGGGCCATGGCGGCTTGCTTGGGCAGCACACGGAACATGCCGCCTCCGAAAAGCGGCGGCATAAAGGAAAAAAAATCGTCCAGGCCGTCGCCGTTGAAATCTCCTATGCGCGGAATCATATCCGGTTCTGTCGAGAATGGATCGTGCCAGGGGAGAATGCCTGCAAAGGATACGCCGTCGGAAACGGCTGTGAACACCCATCCGTAGGCCGTCGGGTTAGTCGTACAGAAAGCGATGATGTCATCCCGACCGTCGCCGTTGAGATCACCGACGCGCGGATATTCATAGGTGCTGACGTAAGACTGGTCGTGCCGGAGCGCGAGTGCGCCAAAACGGCCGTTGTTTGACAGGGCGACATGCACGCCATTATTGACGCGGTTAAACAAAATCAGATCGGCCATTCCGTCACCGTTGACGTCGCCGGCAAAGAGCCGGTCGCCTTCACTTATACCGATATAATCCGACCATACCCGGGCGAAGTCCATGCCGCTGCCATCAGAAAGGGCCACATATACCTGGCGCCCACTCGCTTCGGCCCATGTGGCGATGTCATCCGCACCGTCGCCGTTGAAATCGCCGATTACGATCTCTTGGGTGGGGTCGGCAGCAAACTGATCAAGCCATTTCTGACTGGCGCCGAACTGCCAGCCATCGGAAAGCGCCACATTCACCTGGCCCGGTGTTGACGGATTGTCACGAAAAAACGTAATGATATCGCATTTGCCGTCACCGTTGAAATCTCCCACATAAGGTGTTTCGTGTTCATCCGCGGCGAATGCTTGATGCCAGGGGATCATGCCATTGATGACCGGCGGTGTATTTGAAGGGCGTATACCGATGATAAGGTTGAACACCGCACTGTTTTGGCCGCCGGCACTGACTGACACCGGAACTGTCATAATACCGCTGAAATCGCTATCAGGTGTTATCGTGGTTCCTGAACGCGTATAGTTATCACCGTCATACACTGTGAGGGTGAAATCATCAGGAAAAACGTTGTCGGTATCGTTGATGATCAAATCGGTGATGTTAACAGTCAACGGCGTTCCGGGGCTCGCGTTTAGTGGGTTGTGGCCGATGATAACAGGGGCGTTGTTTGATATTTTGGCGACAAAGCCATCGTCAGTTCCGGCTGGCCCGGCGTGGGGCTGGATAAAAACGCTGCTGCCGGTCCAGGTTACACCACCGCTGTTGCCTGCGACGAAGACATTACCGGTGCTGTCAATTGTAAGGCACCGAGCAACATCCGTTTGACCGGTAGCGCCCAAAAAAGTATGCCATAAGCGGTTGCCGTTAGTATCCAGCTTGGCCGCATAGACGTCTTCAATTCCGGAAGGTCCGGCGTGAGCTTGTATGACCGTTCCGCCGCCGGCCCAGGTTCCGTCATTGCTAGCGCCTGTAACAAAAAGATAACCGGCGCTGTCGATTGTGATGTCGTAACTATCGTCAAGTTCCCCGGCAGCACCCAAAAAGGTGTGCCATGAGCGGTTGCCGCTATTGTCTAATTTGACCACAAAGGCGTCATTGCTGCCCGCGGGCCCGGCGTGAGCTTGTATAACAGTGCCGCCGCCGGCCCAGGTTCCGCCACCGCTCCTGCCTGAAACGAATAGATTACCGGTGCTGTCGATTGTAATGCCATTAGCCTTATCATTTTGGCCGTTAGCGCCCAAAAAAGTGTGCCAAATGCGGTTGCCGTTATTGTCTAATTTGGTAACAAAGGCGTCTTCGGTGCCGAGTGGCCCGGCGTGAGCTTGTAGGACAGTTCCCCCGCCGACCCAGACTCCGCCATCGCTTACGCCTGAAACAAATAGATTGCCAGCGCTGTCGATTGTTATGTCACTGCTAAATTCATCTACACTGTTTGCGCCAGAAAAAGTATGCCAAATGCGGTTACCGTTATTGTCTAATTTGGCGACAAAAAAGTCAGCAGAAAACCCGCCGCTTGAGTGAGCTTGTATGGGTGTGTCCACACCTACCCAGCTCCCGTTGTAGCTATGGCCGGTAACAAAAAGATTACCGGTGCTGTCGGTTTTCATAGCCCAGATCCAATCTCCAAAAGAGGTAGCGCCCAAAAAAGTGTGCCATAAGCGGTTGCCGTTATTGTCTAATTTGGCGACAAAGGCGTCTAACTGCCCTGCAGGCCCAGCGTGTGATTGTATGACAGTGCCGCCGCCAGCCCAGGCTCCTCCTCCGCTAAAGCCTGCAACAATAAGATTACCGGCGTTGGCAATTATGATGGCCGCACCTTCATCAGTCTGACCGTTAGCACCCAAAAAAGTATGCCATAAGCGGTTGCCGTTATTATCTAATTTAGCGACAAAGACATCACGACTACCTGCACCACCGGAGTGAGCTTGTATAGGAAAGTCCGCGCCTGACCAAACTCCTGGGTCATTGCTAGTGCCAGTAACAAAAAGATTACCAGCGTTGTCGATGGCGATGTTTCGAATAAAATCCAACTGACCGTTAGAGCCCAAAAAGGTGTGCCATTGCATGGTGGGATCAATGAACAAGGTGTGCGAGGGGTCATAAGCGCCAATGTCGAAACTCAGGTAGTGGTTGTCCGGTTGTTTGAATTTGACGGACACATCTGTTTTACGATGTTCTATAATTTGCCAGGCAACGGGTTGCGATTCGGTGACAATGCCGTTTTTAAAAAGGAGCTGCAAAGATCCATCATTCAGTATTTGAATGGCAGCGTTATATTTGAGGCGAATGCGATCAGGGTCAGCATGGGGTCTGACAGTGTAAGTGCTACGCGCGATGCCATCCGCAGGTGCGTCATACGTAAGGTCAATATCTTTCCAGAGGTTGGGGTAGGTGACTTTTTGCAGGGGCTGGGTTTTCTTTTGCTTGCCCTCTGCGTT
>JAOZRC010000681.1 GCA_029940345.1 Desulfobacterales bacterium | reverse complement strand
TTAACCAACAGCTCTTTTCTCGAAACCATGTTCACCCAAGGCATCACCGGTTTTACACGGCCCAAGCCCCAAAGTGGCGCAGGCCCTGCCAATTCGGTTGAAGCGCGTTTTGGCACTTTAAGCGATGCGCAATGGGAGAAATTGAAAGAGGTCGGCACGCTTAAAGTTGATCCGATTGTATTTCAACAGGGTGCTGATGAATTGGCTCTTATCGCTAAAAAGGTGGTTGACAATGCGGTGGCGCGATTGAAACATTACCCTCATTTCAGAATGGTAATCAAGGGGCACACCGGCGCCCGCGGCGATTCCGATGAAAATCAGCGCCTTTCGCAAGAACGCGCTCAGGCTGTCGCCCGGTATTTGACGGTAGTCTTCAATGTCGACCCCAATCGACTGCGCGCCATCGGCTTCGGTGGTTCGCAGCCGTTGCCACGTAAAGCGGGCGAAACCCTGCGAACATGGAAATACCGGCTGCCCCGGGTGGAATTGGTGCTGGTAAAAGAAGACTATTAAATAATTCCGGCTGAATAATTTCGATCTGTGCGGTTAAAATTTTCGTAGGGTGGACATCGCCGGGAACCAAACCTGGTATATAGAACCAAACTTTGTCGGCGATGCCCACCGTTGACTACAAACCGGTGGGCAAAGGCCGATTCCTTTAACAAAATGCACCGCTTTGCCTACTCATCATCAATAAACCGGGTGAGTGCCGAAACGTTGCCCACCCTACATTTTAAATCAACCGCGCAGGTCGAATAATTTTGACACCCCAAGGAGGTAATGGTGGCACAAACGAATCATAATGTAATCGTAAATCCCCCTGCAACGCGTGACTACTTGCCGTCAGCAATTCGGAAAGTCGTGTTGGAAACCGGCCTTAAACATCCGTTCACGATTTATCCCATCGCTATCGGCGTCAGTTGCGTATTCGTAGGGCTGCTTTTCGGCGCACCAATTTTTTATCTGGGCGCGTTGGCCGGAATTCTGGGCGGCTTCGGATATGGGGCCAGCCAGATTTTCCTTTTTAATGAAAAAATCGGAGCCAAATATATCGGCAAACTAAATCAGCTTCAAAAACAGTATGAACACTCTTTAAAACAATTGCTTAATAAAGGGCTGCGAGAATGTCAAAATATAAAAGACATCGAAGCCTTTGCCATTAAAGGGGAGGAACAGTTTCACAACATTGAGGAAAAATTGGCCAGTATTCGCGAACTATTGGAAATTAAACTGAAGACCGGCGAGATGACGCATGGTCGTTTTTTGGGTGCTACCGAACAGGTCAGTCTGACTGTCCTGGATAATTTGAAAGAAGCCGTCAGTACAATGAAAAGCATGTCAACAATCCACAAGGATGATATCCGGGAACGCTTACAAGCATTTAGCGCAATGGAAAATATAAGCCCGTCTGACCAAAAAGAATCGCAAGTTCTAAACAAACGGCTGCAATTGTGGCAAGACCAAAGTGATAAAATCAGCGGTTTATTGCTGCGTAACGAAGAAGCCATGACCGAAATGGAACAAATATCCGCTTCGGTCGCCAGTTGGAACACCGATGGCCGCTTTGCCGATTCCGATTTTGAATCTGCCATCACGCGTCTCCAGGAATTGGCTTCTCATGCGCATGAATACAATCGTTAATCAATATCGGCTCAATTACTAATCTATGGGGCGCGTCTGATTTTTCGCTGAATAACGAAGGATGCCTGATAAATGCAGAAATTAAATGAACTTTCTAAAATCGTTAAATGCTAACAACATATTTATCTCAATATCGTATATTTCTTCGATATTAAGTTTAATTATTACAATATTAGTTTATAGGAATCTTAGCAAAATTCGTAAGCAGTATATGTTCACTGCCAGAATCCCTGAAATTAATCAAAAACTATCAGAAATTGCTTCGTCAATATCTGAACGGCTTGATACGTTTGATGGATTTACTACAACTATAGAAAAATTATTAGTTGAAGCAGAAATCAACCTAAAATCAATGAGTAGGAAAAGTAGCGGACCGCTTAAAAAATACAGTGATTTTTTAATTGCAGATATTAATAAAATTGGAAAGCGTAGAAGTTTTTTTGATAAAGTAACATTTAACGTATTTAGAAAAAGTATTAATGACAAGAATAGTCAGAAAAAAATACTCAAAAACATACATATATCACTACATAAAGTGGTATCTCAATGTAATGAAAATATTGAAGATTCTAAATGGGATTTGAAATGAAAGTAAAACGAGATAAAATCATTGAGGCTATTGCAAAAATTATTGAGCTTACCAGAGCCAATATCCTTAGGTGGAATGCAGTGAATAGCTCTGCTGTTAAGGAAAAAAACAGTAACGATATAATAAGCTCTGTATTTTCCACCCCATACAAAGAAAAAATATTACGAATTTTTAAAAGGAAATATCTAAGTCATTATCAGGGTTCAATAGATTGGTTTGAAGAAGTCGTATTAGAGATAGTTGATGATAATGGTAATTCATTGTGGACTTTTCCTAAAGAAGCTATAATCAATGATTTATTACAAACAATCCAATTCAAGATATCCGGAGCCGATGATCTTATGAATAGTCTTCTTAATGAACAACATCTGGAATCCCAGCCCGGCAATTATATATAGATGCCGCTCTTTAACTTAAAATCAATAACTTATAAAGATTGACAGAGGAGATAAATATGAACGACACTCTGACACAACAAAATGACGCGTTATTAGTAGCTGACCCGTCGGTTATCAGCAAGGAACTCAGTCTGACAGACCCCGGCGTAGTAACAGTTCTTGAAGAGGAAACCGATCCTGAACTGAACAAACAGGCCGAAGCGTTTATCAATGCGGTTATCAGCTATGACCCCAGCGATCCGGAACAGGTTCAAACCCGGGAAAACAATATTGCCGCTGTGGAAAATCTGGGCAGTAAAACGCAAAAAGAGGCCGCCCATCGCAGTAAAATGCTGAAAACACCGATTCATAAATTGGCCTCCCGGGGTGAGGATGGCGGCGAGGTGGCGAACACGCTGGTGGATTTGAAAACCCAGGTGGAAGTACTTGATCCGGGTAAATTTGATTTGGAGGCCGGTTGGTTCAGCCGCACATTCGGACGCTTGCCGGGCATCGGCACCCCGTTGTCAAGATATTTTTCCCGTTTTGAATCCGCCCAGACCGTGATTGACGCGATTATGCGGGCACTGGAAGAGGGCAAAACGGTATTGACGCGCGACAACGTCACGCTTGCGCAGGATCAAAAAGTGATGCGTCAATTGACCCTGAAGCTGGGAAAGGCCATCCGGCTCGGTTTGATTATTGATCAAAAACTAGGCTACCAACTGGATCGTGA
>JAOZRC010000680.1 GCA_029940345.1 Desulfobacterales bacterium | reverse complement strand
CCACTCCCCATGAAAGTGTAAACTACTTTTAAGCTATTATGAAGGATGCCAAATAATATACCCAAAATGTAGGGTGCGTTAGCGGAGCGTAACGCACCATGTTAATATACAAAATCAGTTTGGATTATAATTTTGGTGCGTTACGGCTGACGCCTAACGCACCCTACATCATAGTTAAAATGGGTAGTTTATCTATTGGGAATTCCATAAATTGAATTTTCGGAACCCTTCATTTTTTAAAAATTATACTTATGACGAAGTATTCCGGAAAGTTTTTGCACAATCGCAAACGCTTTTTCTACGGTTTTTTCCTTATCGGGATTAACAAGACAGCAGGTGGCCGGCGAAAGCATACTTTTTTTCAACATATCGGGTATATCAATCCCCTTTTTGGCCAGGATTTGCCATACATTTTCCAATTGAACGATTAAGGAATTCATATCCTCTTTTTCAAAAGCTTCAAAACCTGTGGGAACGATCCCCCAGACAATAACACCGCCTTTATCAAGAAACCGTTTTATCGAGGGAGCGTAGGATGAAAAAATTTCCGCGTTGGTGTAAATGTCAAGAGAAAGGATATCAAGATTCAACCCTAACAAAAAATCCCAATCCGGGTTTCCACAAAGATGGATGCCGCGCGGTCGATCGATCATTGAAAAAAACAGGTCAAGGTCGCCTTTTGCTTTAAGATCATTATACCCTGCCATGGCTGAAAAAAGAAACTGCAAGCCGGGCTCGTCCACAAACATAAACGCATTTTCATTAAGTGCTTTCAGCCTGTCGAGTTGCACATTAATTCTTTTGGCCATGAATTCGAACATAAAAGGACGGATGGTGTCATCAAAAAGAATCGGGCGTTCATCCTGATCCAAAACATTAAAACCAAAACTGATTGGCCCCTCAAGCTGCCCCCTGACAGCCGGCCTATCGGCCAAATCCATCTCAAGGAAACGATGATACACTGCGGAATACTCCCTGCTGATATCAAAATATGACGGATCATCAAAATGGCTGAGGGCTTCTTCCAGTTCCAGGACAAACTTTTCCATGGAAAATTTCAAAGTGCGTTTATCCAGGTCCAGAAGGATTCCCGGAAAGTGTTCTGCCGCCTGAACATACATATCTTCGTAATAGCTGTAATTCGGCAACTGGGGCCAGAATGGAATATCCGTCGTCAATGCTATCTCAAGCGCGCGGTCCGCATCCGTATGGGGCATAACCGCCATGGCGGTTGTTAAAAGATTTCCTGGAATCGACATCAGTTTATCCTCTTTTCATCTATTTTTTCAAACTCATCCTTATCAATGTTATCTTCCAATTAACTCTTCAATATCCTGATGATCTTTTAGAAGTACGCCTATGTGATGCAGTTTCGACAGGTCTTCCTTCAATTGCTCATGATGTACGTCTATGGTCAGCGCCAACACCCGCAGCCATACAAGCAGTTCGCCGGTGGCCGGCTGTTTGCGCAGATTGCGCTCACGCACCGCCTGGAACCGCTTCACCGCCAGCTTAATAAATTCCGGGCTGAGGTCACCGAATTCATCTTTATGCGCTTGCACCGCTTTTTCCACGATCCGGTCATCAAACCGAATATGGTGATACACGCAACGTCTTAAAAAGGGCTCCGGCAGACGGCGTTCGCTATTGGACGTGATAAAAACAATGGGCTGCAATTTCTTAGACGCGGAAATATCGGTTTGCGTTTCTGTGACGGTAAATTCCATTTTATCCAGTTCGTAAAGCAAATCATTGGGAAAGTCCCGTGGCGCTTTGTCAATTTCGTCAATTAGCACAACAGCGGGACGACCGGTTTTTTGGGCAATATCAAACGCTTTCCACAGTGCACGCGGTTCGACATAATCGCTTTTTTCGAGTTTGGTTTTTTTGATGTCGCCTGGACGCCTGACTTGCGCGCCGTAGTGTCGGGCAGATGGGCGTCATGAAAATAGCGCACCGTATCAAATTCATATAGCAGGTCCCGGGCGGTGATGGCCGATTTGACCTGGAAATGGATCACCGGTTCAAGACCGAGTTTATACGCAGCATAATACGCGCGAGGATAAAATTTGTCAAAAAGCATATCAAATGCCACTAAACAGAGCGATTTTATTCCTTCAACGTCTTTATTTCTTGTATAATTTTATCAAAAAATTATATGATCTGTCAAGAAATTTAAGAACTGAACAGCCCTGACGCCCAAATAGCCGGAGGCATCTCCCTGGCAGCAGTTGATGCAGGCTAGCTTGGGCAGAGGATTCATCTTACGCAGGCATTGGGTGAAATCAGTCAAGGGAACCCGCTTTAATTTGTGTTTTTGCCCCTGGGCAAACAGAAGCCGCGCCTTATGCACATCGCCCTGTGCATGACCGTAATAATAGATGATCACCGGTTTGAAGGTTTGCGCTAAATGGATGAATTCCTCCCAGGTGCGGGCCACGGCAAGATTCTGGCCGATACGCAACAGGGGATTCCGGGCGGCAAACAGATTATCGAGTTCTTCCAGATGCGCATCCGCCTGGGTGTTTTCAATGCCTTGAGGGCAAGGGGCGATGATCAGCATTTTGGGAGAAGGCGGCAATTCGCAGGCTTGGGTTTTGCGTTTACAAGAGAGCGTGATAGCGCAGCCGACCATGGAGAGAAACGCACTTCTTTTATACAGTAGCACCCACGGCAGGCGGGCAATGTCTTCATCTTCGGTGACGATGCGAATATGCACCGCAACATCGTCGCGTAGCAGCATCTCCTGCTGCTCCGTTTTCAGAGTTCCAAACACCTGTTGATACAAATAGCGCCCGATTTCGAGTTGACCGCGGTCATCAAAAGCCATTCGCAGGTCTTTGGTGTCGTAACTGATCAGCGCGTGCATCAAATCGCCGATTTTATACGCTGTATCTTTGATGGTTATCAGATCATTTTGTCCAAGTTTCAGGTCGGTTAGCGTGGTGGCATCGGATGGATTGCCCTGATGGATCTTTCCGGCATAGCGTTCTTGGGATTTACTGATTTCTACAAAATAATTCATCTGATTTCACTCTTTTCTTTAATTTTTCAGCTAATTTCCTCCCGTGCTTCATTAAAATCTTTGAGCGCCTGCTCACGATTTTTTTATAGACGTTATCCTGTAATCCGTTAATCCTACCAATCCTAATTCAGACAGTGATTGGCTGTTACCATTGTCTGAATTAGGATTTATCGGATTGAATGATTTTAGGATTTTCATCTTGTTCCAACGTCAGGGCGTTGGAACGAGCTTTTTTAATCGCAAAGCGGGGTGCAATCCTTTTCTTATAATCCTCTTCTTATACAAAATCCATGTAGATCCAAAGAAAACGGGAAAATTC
>JAOZRC010000679.1:3025-3347 GCA_029940345.1 Desulfobacterales bacterium | reverse complement strand
TATAATGTTAAAAGCGATTCAGGATGTGAAATTCGAAATCCTTTATGAGTCAGGCAGCGCTTTTTCCTGACATCTGGGTTGCCTTGGAAATGAAGATTACCCGTTTTTTTAGTTAAAAAAGGAGGTGATACCTTTACCAGTGAGATCGTAATCATATGATGTAAAAACCATAACAACGAATAAGGAGAAACTAAAATGAGAATATTACGAAGAACAATTAACCGTTTTTTATTGACAAGTGCGATATCAGCCATGCTTTGCATCGGAACAGTGCAGGCGTCATACACGTCATACACCGATGAAGGCGCTTTTCTGGCGGCCG
>JAOZRC010000679.1:0-3015 GCA_029940345.1 Desulfobacterales bacterium | reverse complement strand
GGGTAATATCCCTGGTGATCAGATTAGCAGCGGCGACTCAGCCGGAGGTGTTACTTTTAATTATAGCATTGACGGCGAGACCATGCAGGTTGTGAACTCTTGGGACACCACCTCCGGGGAAAACAGCCTGGGCCTGACCGGGAGTGATGACGCCTTTCTGGATGGCGATATGTTCAGCCTGGCCTTTTCTGATTCGTATGCTCTGGGCATGTATTTCATAACCAGCGACGAGCCGGCTGACAGAGAAATAGGGTTATTTACAAACTTCGGCACAAACTCAAACCCAGACTATGGTATTGCCTTTAACGGTTCCGATTATACACTGTTAGGTGACGGCGGGATGGCCTATTTTGTCGGTCTGGTGTCAACGGATAGCCAGTTTTCAAACGCACTCGTTTCATTTACGGCAGATGGCGTAAGCAATTTCGTCTTCAATGTCGATGACATCACCACCGCTTCTGCCGTACCGGAACCATCAACTTTTATCTTATTAGGTTTCGGATTGCTGTTTGGCGGTGCTGTAAGCCGTCGGCGGCATCGCCCAAAAATGGTTTGAGTAAACAACCGCAACAAAAACCAAATGTAATAGTCAATTAATTAATTATTTATTTTTATTAATCATATTTTTTATCATATCAGGAGGATTACCATGAATAGAAAAATTTATTTAAACCAATGGAAAGTTTTAGTTCTGGCAATTGTTATCATCGGCGTTTACACGCTTTTTCCAACAGGCGCCCAGGCGCGTCCCTCTTTGGCTGACCTGCAAGCGCAGATTGACGCCTTACAGGGGCAAGTTGATACGTTGGAAGCTGAAATCGGCGTCAACTGGATGGGTTTGTGGGATGCCGGCACGCAGTATGAACAAAATGATGCGGTCAGTCATGACGGCACATCATATATCGCAACGGGAAACTCTTTGAACCTTGTCCCGCCTGATTTATCTTCATGGGATGTGTTAGCGGAGAAAGGTGAAGATGGAGAGGATGGAGCTATCGGCCCTGAAGGCCCTGCCGGACCGCAAGGTGTGAAAGGCGATCAAGGCGAAACCGGCCTTGCTGGAACACAAGGTCCGAAAGGCGACATAGGCGCTGTAGGACCCGCCGGGCCGAAAGGTGACAAGGGCCCGAAAGGTGACAAGGGTCTGAAAGGAGATACAGGTACTGTAGGTCCCGCCGGACCGAAAGGCGACAAAGGTCTGAAAGGAGATACAGGCGCCGTAGGGCCCGCCGGACCAAAAGGTGACACTGGCGACCAGGGACTGCAAGGCATACAAGGTGAAGTCGGACTGGCAGGGCCGGAAGGACTTCCGGGCGCTAACGGTGCTGACGGAGCGCCAGGACTTCCGGGCACTGACGGCGTTGACGGAGCTCAAGGACCTCCGGGCGCTGACGGAGCGCCAGGACTTCCGGGCACTGACGGCGTTGACGGAGCTCAAGGACCTCCGGGCGCTGACGGAGCGCCAGGACTTCCGGGCACTGATGGTGTTGACGGAGTGCCAGGACTTCCGGGCTCTGATGGTGTTGACGGAGCGCAAGGACTTCCGGGCACTGACGGCGCGCAAGGACCTATAGGTCCCCAAGGACCGCCTGGTGTGACTGTAATCAATAACTACAGTGAAACAATCAGCATAGCTTCAAATAATTTTGGTACACGTAAAATATGTGCGCCATCTGGAAGTACGGTTATATCTGGCGGTTGGAAAAGCTCAATCTATAATGCTTACGTTTGGGAGAATCAGAGGGTTTCGCCTAATTGCTGGAATTTTAAGGCAAAAAATCTCCGAAACTATTTTGGTTCTAATGGGTTTGCAACCGTTACTTTTACGGTGTATTATATACCTTGAAATTAAGAATAAATTGCGGATTGGGTCAGTGCCTATAATTCAGCGATAATTCGTTGATTATATGTGGATCGTCCGCAATTTGTACAAAGCGTCAAAACATGAAAAAGCATGATATCAAATCATAAGGAATAGATCAGAGCAGTCAGATATTGTGGGTGAAATGCAAACCATACCGAACGTACTGCCCGATGCGGACATCATCCGCACCTTGCTCATAAAGCCGGGCGATACGTTTGGTATATTTTTATCTTCCCCTGCAAAGGGGACGTTGCACCCACCCTGCTACAAAAAATCACACAAATTCGCTTTTTTATCACCTGCACTATTTTGTAAAGCATCCTGTTTTATAAGGAAATCGCGGTGTCTGATAAGGTAATAAGGTTTAAGGTCAGTTATATTTTCATTTTGTACTAAGGTTTTTAAAACTGAAATAAGGTAGACATTCTCTCGGCGATTGGTGATTTATTACGATCAAATTTTTATTGACACGATATTTATCCGCCATCTCCAGATCCTTTTTAAAAGACCTCTGCCAGGATATCCGCGTGTATTCCTACTTACTCAGCAATCACCGTCAATACACTTTCTGCACAATAAAAGCCAAACTTAAAAGCACCTTTACCTTTTTAAGGACATCCTTCAAATCAGCTTTGAAATAGTTTACAATTTTTCTATTTCGTCCCAACGGGCATGTGCGTCTGGCTAACATTATAACTGACTGTTTTTTTAGGTCGTAGTCAGCATTCAGATTGTGAATTATGCCAGTCCGCAGAATCAGCGCCGATGTAGGGGCGAACCTTGTGTTCGCCCGATTTGTGATAATTCGCGGACTCAGGGCGAACACAAGGTTCGCCCCTACGGTCATATTTGTACTGTATCTATTAAAACAGATAGTTACAGTCTTAGCCAGACGCGTATGCCCTACGGGCTCCCTCCGTACCGGCCACGCCTGGCGAAGAGCAATACGCAAAAAGAAAAACACTAAAAAATCACTTTAGTCCAACTATAAGACTGGGTTGAGAAACAAAACCCAGCATTTATAAAATTGATTATACTCTGAATTAGCTTGGTTTCGTTCTTCAACCCAGCCTACCTCCGTGATTTTAATCGACTATCGTGAATCAAACACTTCCATAATCAACCAGTTGACAAAGATGGCAATCACTTCA
>JAOZRC010000678.1 GCA_029940345.1 Desulfobacterales bacterium | reverse complement strand
ATCTGATTATAACGGATTACGTTCTTAATCTGACAGGAATTTAAAAATCTTATTAACAATTATAAGGAGGGTAGACCCTGCAAAACAGTGCGGGTCTATAAAATCAATGGGTTACATAGTTTAATAATTGCTTGCAGTGTCTGTATCAATTGCCTGAATAGCCGGTTAGCGCATCCTGTTGAAAAATTGCCAATTTGTTCTACGCTAGCTGCATCATCTTGTAGGGACTACCCGGGAGCGACAACTCTCGCTATTCGTCCCATGGCTCTTTATACTGGATATTATGGCAATTGTCTGCTAAATAGGTATGGTGTCCCCCGATTCGATGCAATTGCCCTGTCAAAGGACTCGACACGGCAGTCATGGTTTGTTATATCCTTTAAAAAAACAAACTTATGACAGCATAAACTTGACGAAAAAAGGAGCATCTTATGCAGTATCCTTTGGAAGAAAAAATAGGCGTGCCCGAATTACTGGTTGAAAGGAAAAGAGAGGCGGCCAACTTTGGCGAATGGCTGTCCTGGATTCCTAAGAAATTAGCCAAATCGCGGGTGATTCTGGCGCGTCGCAAGAGCGGCAAAACCGCGTTTGTGCAGCGTATTTTCAACCGCCTGTGGAATGAAAACGGAACTGTGATTCCTTTCTATTTTGATGTTGCAGATGTTAAAACCAGTCTATTCGAGTTGTCTCTCAAATACTATCGCGCTTTTGCATCCCAATACATCTCCTTTTTGGAAAGGGACGCCTCTTTGGTGGGGCGACCGCTGACTTTCGGACAAATCAAAGCGTATGCCAAATCTGAATCGCTCTCATATATGGCAACTGATGTTGATTTGCTCCTTGGTAATGCTGAAATCCATCCCCAGGGCCTTATGTGGGATACGGCCTGTTCGGCTCCACATCGTTATGCCAGTAATACCGAACGGCGCTTTCTGGTGATATTGGATGAATTCCAGAATCTGTCCGCATACATATACCGGAACAAAGAATGCACAGGCGATCCGGACGACAGTATCCCCGGCAGTTATCATAATCTGAGCGAATCTAAAATTGCGCCCATGCTGGTCACCGGTTCTTACGTGAGCTGGTTGATCAGGATCAGCGCAAAATATCTGCAAGCTTCACGGTTGGAAGAATGGTATATGGATCCCTTTTTGGCGCCGGAAGAGGGCCTTGAGGCGGTTTACAGGTATGCTGAAGTGTATGATGAGCCGATCACCAATGACACGGCGCTCCAGATTAACAGGCTTTGCATGTCCGACCCGTTTTTTATCTCCTGCGTGATGAAAAGCAAATACAGCGCAAGAGACCTTTCTGATGAAACCGGTGTGATCGATACGGTCAATTATGAAATCACTGATCGTAACTCACAGATGCAGCGCACCTGGGGCGAATATATCGAAATGACCCTGAGCCGCATCAATGACCTGCATTCCAAAAACATACTGCTGCATCTAAGCAAAAACAATGACAGGGAGTGGACGCCGCGTGAATTGAAAGAATATTTGCAGCTCCCCCTTAGCGCGGAAGAGATACGCAAGCGGCTGCATCTATTGGTCGAAGCGGATGTGATTGAGCAAGGCAATTCTGATATTCGTTATCACGGATTACAAGACGGCATGCTCAATCTGATTCTCCGAAACCGTTTTGAAGAAGAGATCAGCACGCATGCGCCGCCGCTTAAAAAGGATTTCCGGGCCGAAGTCAAACGGTTGCGCAAGGACAAGCGTTCCCTGCAAGGCATGCTGAATAACGTCACCGGCCAATTGGCCGAATACCAACTGGCCTACGATTTTCGCGCTCGCCGTCGTTTTGCCCTGTCCGTCTATTTTGATGGCGTAAAAGACAAAACCGAATTGGACATCACAGATATTCGTATTCGTCCGATCTTTAAGCGTGATATTGAAACAATGATGGAATTTGATGTGCTGGCTGAATCATCCTGCGGGCGGACCGTTCTGGCAGAAGTAAAAAAACGGGCTGAAAAAAGCGGCGTTAAAATTATCAGGGATTTTCTAGAAAAAGTACAGCATTACAAAGCACTTTTTCCCAAACAAAAAGCGCTGCCCGTTGTGCTTTCTGTCGGCGGCTTCACGCATCAGGCGCTGGCATTATGCCGTGAACATTCTGTGGGCGTGGCTGTGACGATTAATTATTTTCAACCGGATTGATGGATTCGGAGGACACCATACCTATTTTATCATTCTCCGCCCCGGCTTTTTCAATTTTAACAGTCGCTTCAAAACGGTCTCTGGTTTTTCAATGAAATGTTCCTGACCTGACAGACGTCCGGTTCGTTCATGACTGCGAAATAATACAATATCCGTACTGACCGGATACCCAGAAAGGAATTCATTCCATTCTTTATGTGCCATACGAGCTAAGGGTTCAGTCTTTACAAGAATATCGTCTTTTCTGCGGATATGTGGAAGAGCGCCAGCTCTGAGGCCAGTCTTCAGGTTTTTTAACCAGGCCGGCCTTAACAGGGTTATGCTCAATATATTTTGTACAAGATAAGAGATAGTTCAGTTCCATGACTGATGATGAAAAACGTCCTTGCCATAAATGTTCTCGCCATCCTTTACGAAAACAGATTCGCCTTGTATAACGACGATGCGCTGTACCGATTGCCAGCCTTAAACCGTCCTACTAGGTTTCAGGTACGGCGATCAAATGTGCATGGTTCGGCATGAGACAACAGGCCCATATTTCTACCTTGTACGTATGGCGCTGTTCAGCTGTTAAAGCCAGGTACTCGGTATAATCGCTCTTTTTAAAGAATGTCTTTTGTCGTCTGTCACCCCGTTGCGTCATACAGTGTGGCATGCCGGGAGCGGCAAAATCTTCGCCATGAAGTTTTATTCGCTCAATCTCATGTAGTGTATCGGCAGTCATAAAAGTTTCGCCGCAGGAAGGGCAACTAATTGTCGGAATGTTTTCAATGATCAGCAGTTCTGCGCCTTTGCCGTAACTTCGGGTGATATGACGGATACGTACATTTTTTCCCCACAAATTTCACATATCATAATTTATTCGCTCTTCCTCAATAAATACGGTGATTATAACCAGAGTTCCTGTGATTCCCAGCTTTGTTACAACGGTAGTTTCGATGCCGCCGAAACTCACTCCTTTGACAAAATATTTCCGCTGCATATATTTGAAAAAGTTTTCCTGAGCCCATCGGCTAAATATATACATAGCGGTATCGATTAAATTCAGTTTATAACCGGTTGTGATAATACTTGTCTGATGCCCGCTTTTAGTAAGTCTTCGAACCTCTCGCACCCATATCTGCTCACATTTTTTACTGCCGATCAGAGTCCCCCTTTCGGCTAACTCCATTTCGAT
>JAOZRC010000086.1 GCA_029940345.1 Desulfobacterales bacterium | reverse complement strand
GACGAACCGCTTGTCATCAGTGGTGAAAGGCACGGACAGCGCATCAGGAAACAGGGATGCGGCGGTCTGATCAGGAGAGGCATGGACATCAAGCACAACCCAATGCGCATATTTTTTTTCGTTATAAAAAATTGCGGGCGTTATTCGGTTCAACCGTTTTTGGGCAAAAACATCGCCTTTGAGCGGCTGTCCGCTACGTTTCCAACTGTTCAGACCGCCATACAGATACGCTGCTTTGAAACCGGCTTTGTTTAAATTCCGACAAGCGTGTTCCAATTGGCCGTAGGAACAGCCTTGATTGACAAGCACGACAGGGCCGGATTTAAGAAAGGTTTTGGTTTTGATGGCAAACAGGGGAACATGGATAGAACCGGGGATATGAAATTTGTCGAAATCAGTTCGGAGGCGTACATCGACAATCAGAATTGGCGGCTTGCTTTTCAGTTTGCGAGTGAGCGCGGTTACGGTAATGGCAAACGCAGGATCAAGTTTCAGGGTTTTGACGGCGGGTTGGACAGAATCGTCTTTTAAATTATTTTGAGATGCCCATAATTCAGGGGAAGCGGCAAATCCGATTAAGCAATAAAAACAAAATATCACTGATAGTTTTTTCAATATCAAAGCCTTTGGTATATTTATTTATTCAATTCAGTTTTTTACAGGCACACTTTTTGCATATTATCATCAAATAGGTCGAAATTTATATATCAATCAAGCAATTTTTGTGCCATAAAAAATCTGAACTTAAATTAAAATGCATAGTGAAGGTATTGGTGATCATTGTTTGCGACAGTTTGACAGGTAATGGCGGAAGCCTTAGAAGGCAACGCATTAGCAAGTATACACAGGTAGCATTACCGATTTAGAGCGTGTTTTAGCTTTTGCGGGAAACAATATTTAAAACACGCATTTAACCGGCATTGTGTGTCGGGTTTAAATTGATTCATAGCACAATATTAAATGATTTAAATACATAAAATAACTTTGTATAACAATAAATACAAGCAATTAAATTGCTTTTTACATGAATATAGATTATAGTGCAAGAGTTAACTCATAAAATTATTTATAGCAAATCGTCTATTTTTCTTTGCCATGATTATTATCAAAGAAGACAATTCTGCCAGTCTCAACTATTTTTGGATTTATAAAGGAGGAAAAAATGAAAGCAAAATCAGAAAACGTTATTACCTATATTGTCCTTCCATTGCTGGTGGGTTTGTTTGCCTTCGCCGGAGCAGCCGGAGCGGTTGAAATCAGAATGATCGCAGATGACGGCGTGACGGATGACCGGCTTGGCGCATCGGTCGCCATTTCCGGTGATTATGCTGTTGCAGGGGCTGACGGGGATGATTCCAACGGGGATATTTCAGGATCGGCTTACATCTTTTTTCGTTCCGGAACATCGTGGACACAGCAGGCCAAACTCACAGCCGGCGACGCAGCAGCGAATGGGCAGTTCGGCTATGCAGTGGCGATATCCGGCGATTACGCCATTGTAGGGGCTTATGGAGATAATAGCAAAGGTAACCGTTCCGGTGCGGCTTATATTTTTTATCGTTCCGGCACCGTATGGACACAGCAAGCCAAACTCACGGCAAATGACGGCGCGGCGACTGACGAATTTGGCAAATCTGTAGCCATCTATGGCGATTATGCTCTGGCAGGGGCAATGTGGGATGATGACAACGGAAGCGGTTCCGGTGCGGCCTATATGTTTCACCGTTCCGAAACCGAATGGACACAGCAGGCCAAACTCACAGCAGGCGATGCAGCGGCGGATGACAATTTCGGCTATTCTGTGGCCATTTCCGGTGCTTATGCCGTTGTGGGGGCTAAATACGATACTAACAACGAATTTAAAGGTGGTTCAGCTTACATATTTCATCATTACGGCTCTACATGGCAACAGCAGGCCAAGCTTACTGCGACCGACGCCGCGTCATACGGTCAATTTGGCGTTTCAGTGGCGATATCCGGCGATTATGTCCTCGTGGGGGCTGACGGGGAGGATGCCAATGGAAACGATTTCGGTTCGGCCTATATTTTTTACCGTTCCGGAAGCGCATGGGTTCAGCAGGCCAAACTGACGGCCAGTGACGGCGCGGCGTATGATCAGTTTGGCAATTCCGTTGCTATCTCGGACGGTTATGTTATCGCAGGGGCTTTCGGGGTTAATAACAGTGGAAGCGACTCCGGTGCGGCCTATATTTTCGACCGTTTCGATTCCGTGCTTGTTGCGGATTTCGGCGCATCCGGTTTATACGGATACGACAACCTGACATGGTTGCAGTTGAGTGACAAAGATCCTTTGGAAATAATGGCGGCAGACATTAACGGAGACGGCGCTGATGAACTGATTGCCAGTTTTACCGGTTTGGGGTTGTATATTTGGGACGGTTGGACGTGGACAAAAATAAATGATAGCGCGCCCGAAGCAATGATTGCGTGGGATAACAAACTGGTTGCGGATATGGGTTCTTTGGGCCTCTGGAGCTATACTATGACAGGGACCGGCGGTTGGGAGTGTCTGGCTGTGAATGACACCAGTCTGTTGACTTTGGCAAATGTTGATGGCACGGGAAAAGATGAACTCGCAGTTAATTTTACCGCCCACGGTCTGTACACCTGGGACGGCAGCACTTGGACATCTATCAACGTGAATCAGATGGATGCGTTGGTCGGATGGAACAGCAAACTGGTATGTGACATAGGCCCCCTCGGTGTGTGGACTTATGACACGACGCACCAATGGGGCTGCATAAACGTGAACGACCCGGGTCTGATGACAGCCGGAAGCGGCCACATAGCGTTCTGGTTTTCGGCCCACGGTATGTACACATGGGACGGCAGTACATGGACATGGATCAACGAAAACACGCCTGAAGCCGTCGTGTGGCGGGGCCGTAAACTGGTGAACGATTTCGGAGCCAGCCTGGGCGTATGGTCTTATGATACAAATGGTACAAACTGGTTCCCGATGAAGACGGATGATCCGAACAATCTGGTTGTGACAGACCTTAATGACGATTCACAGGAAGAGGTCACCGCATCCTTTGCAAACGGCGTCTGGTACAATGTCAACGGTTCGGATTGGACCCAGATTAGCGCGAATCAGGCGGAAAAATTGGTCGTGATAAAATCGGGCAATATCAATCAGAATAATTATACAGCGGCGGATGTCAACGGGGATCGGAAAATTGGGATGGAGGATGTGATTTATATCTTGCAAAAGGTTGCTCATATAAGATAGCTTTTATCGCTTTTAAGATATATAGAAACTGGCTTTAAAAATGAAAAAATTAGTGCTATTAACAATCGTATTTTTATTTTACTTAGATTCTTTTGCGCTTGCATCAATGCATAGCAAAGAAATTGAACTGGAATTCAATCAAGACACCATTTCGGCCACGCTTAAAGATGTGCCGTTAGAAAAAGTCCTTGCGAAACTCGGTAAAGAGAAAGGACTCCGGTTCGAGTGCGGGCAATCAGCGCTTGACACACGAATTTCAGTTAAGTTCAAGAACTTGTCTTTAGAAAAAGGGATCAAGCGAATTTTGTCTAATGCGGTGGATTACACTCTTCATTTTGATCAAAAAGGAAACCTGACCGGTGGAGTGATTGTCAGCCAGGGAAGCGGTGTTTCACCTATATCACAATTTAAACGTGATCCCAAAGACTTCAAAGCGATCCGAAACGCTCCTCTGCCTGGCGGTGCGGTCACACTGACGGCCAAGCAGCGTGAAACTTTCAAAGTATTTAAAAACAGACCGCCGCCCGGAGGAACGCATAAGCTTGAAGAACTTCCTGCAGAGGTGCGTGAAAAATTCAGAATAATCAGAAACAGTTCTCCGGGAAATGACCGAAGATAGCAAATATAAAATTGATTAAAATTATTGCAAACCTGCGGCAGGAAATGGTGGTGCTGTTTGTTACAGGCGTGAGCATGTTGTTCGGCTTATTCCGTGAGGTCGTGTGCGCCGCCTATCTGGGCACAACGGGTGCCATGGACAGTTTTCTGATTGCGTATATGCCCTTTGACCTGATTCAACCGGCCTCACGGGATATGTCCGCCGAAGGCATCCGGGTGACAGGGGCTTGGGGAAAACCTGGTAATACGGTCGCCTGCTGTTTATCTGAATCTGGCTATCTGATCAGGTTCCGAAGATTTTGTCAGTTATGCGGCCGGATTGGCTTGTTTATAGCGGCACTATATCTGATCATATTCTGGTTTGGTCGTTATCGGTTGAACGTCGTGTGCGCTGATTGGGAATGGCTACTCATCATCAGCGTCATCGCAGGCAGTATTTTTCTGGCAATGCTTCATGCCGGTCTGAACACGCATTTTGTGAATAAAGGGAATGTCTTGTTCCAGGTTTCCCAGAATCTATGGATCAATATTGGAATAATCCTACTACTTTTAACCGGAAACCGATATGGCGGCACCCTTGTGATGGCCTTTGGGGTAATGTTAGGGGCAGGGTTGCTTGTAATCCTCGAATATCTCTTTTTAAGAACGGATATTAAAGGTTCCCAGCGACCGGAGTCCAAGCTTCAGCTTGCGAAATTGAAAGGCGTGCAAGCTTCAGCTTGCAAGGCTCGGAGTGTGAGCTTCAGCTTGCAGAGTTTGCCTGTTATTTTTATCCTGCTACAGGCAATCGGCAGCAAGGGGACAATCCTGGTGGAAAGAACTCTGGGAATCGGGCTTCCTCAAGGCAGCATTGCCTCTCTCAACTATGCGCTTCGCCTCTATGCCTTTCCATTTACGCTGCTGCTCGCTCCGATCATCTTTCCAATGGTCCCGCGTCTTGCCAGCGCATATCGGGAAGGTGATTTTGATCGAATCAGGCTTATCTGTAAGCAGTCTTTTTTCTGGGCCGCCGTTTTGGTGATTCCCTCAATCGTTTTGATCAATTTGCTGGGTCAACCTTTTGTTGCCCTGTTACTCCAAAGGGGACTATTTACCGCGAAAGACACACAGCTTGTGGCAGAGTTGCTCCTTATCTATTCATTCGGATCCTTTGGCTGGATTATTTTGGGTATTTCAGTCCGGGTTTTATGGATAATGGACAAGTCAGGTTTGACTGTCGTAATCACCTGGCTGGGAATCGTTCAATATTATCTTGCCGGTTATTTTCTGGTAGATCAGTTCGGTGTGAAAGGAATGGCAGCAAGCTCCGCTATTTTTTTAAACAGCGTGGGCCTGGCCCTCTTTTTTGCGATGAAGCATTGTCTGCGAAAGGAGATTCATGATCGGTCCTTATGACATCCCACATCCGACGCTTGTTGCCAATGAATCTTCACAACAAACACCAATCAAACACAAACCGAAAATTTTTACTTTAACGCTGTTTAGGGGAGCCTACCTATTTATTTCGATCTATTTATTATGTATATTACTCTGTTTTGATGATATTGAATGGATGCTCTTTCCGGTCATTGCCTTGTTGATGTGCGAATTTTCAATCTCAGTTCCGTTATGGATTATGAAGAACCAATGGGATTCTTTGTTAAGCTGCGGATGGCTTATGTTTATAATCATCGGGGGGATGACTTATGGCTATGTCTGTCGAACGGATTTGAGAGTGGAGGACATTAATTTTTTCGTCTGTTTATTGCTGGTCGGTTATCTGGCTCTGCGCAACGGCTTTGCGATTGCTCACCGCATCCGTTTGTTCAACAAAATCATTCACAAAAGCAAGGGGCTGTTTCCGCTATCAGACAGAATCGAATTGCAGAGCCATACATTTTGCCTGTTAATTTCGATTTTTTTCTCTTTGGGTATGTTCGCATTTTTTATGTATTTTCACAATTTCCCGGCATTACATGAAAATCCCGCAGTTGCCAGGTACTTATATTTCAATGGACCCTATACATCCGGCTTAACCCGTTTTTTTTATAGAATTTTTCTATCAGGTACCGAAATAGCAGTCACACTCCTGATCTATGTTGAACTATTTACTGACAAAAAAGGCCGTTCAGATGATTATATACTTCATATTTTCACAGTATTAGCTGTAATACTGGGCATTACTATGCTATCCATGAATGCTTCCCGCGGACCCATATTCAGAGTTATTATTTTCAGTTTATTGGCATATTCCGGGAAAATTTCCAGGCTAGGACAAACAATGCGTCTTCTAACCGGAATGCTTGTCGCATTCATCCTGCTATTCTCCGCCTCGGTTTATCGGTTCAGCCTATCTTACACTGAGTTTGATCTTAAAAATATCGGTGCGATTCTCTACCCTTTCTTCCCTGAAGTAGCCGAAGGTTCGATGGTTATAGGTGAATTCCGTTCTTTTACAGAACCGCTTCTTATGGGACGAACGTTTCTCTCTGGCGCACTGGTGTTTATACCCAGCTCCCTTTTTGCCTTTCGGCAGCAATATGATATCAACCGGTACACTCTTGAAATTTTAAATGTTCAGACGGAAAGCGCAGGCGGAATACGGATAACAACTATAGGCGAGGCTTATATCAACTTCGGTATTACCGGTGTGATAGTGATACTTGTATTAAACGGCTTTCTGCTTGCAAAAGTTTATCAAGCATTTAGAAATTCGTCGAATCAGCCATCTTATGGCTTCATTTTTCTTGCTTCTTTTCTGGTTACTGCACCGATTTTTTCATCATCTCTGTTTTTTCTCCTATATGCCGCCATTGGCATCGGTTTTATGGAAAAATATGTGGTCCGTGTGTTGAAACCTGGCCGCAGATATAAAAACGGAGTGCAAACATCAGTTTGCCAAGGCGGATGATTCAATAATGATGAAGAGGATGGATTCGAGTCATAAGGTAAACCGACGAATAATCATCGACGGAAGGGCAATTATGAATCAGGTTGACGGGATCGGTCGTTATAGCCTGAATTTGGTGCGTACAATTGTTCGCTTGATGCCGCACACTGCGGTTGTTCTTTTGATTCGTAACAACCTTGATGAAAAAAAATTTAAGGCCTATTTTTCCGATGTAGAACTTGTTCGTCTTCCGTTTGTACATATCAGCCCGCAGACTCTTTGGCGCCTCGGCGGCATTGTGGATTCACTAGGCGCGGATTTGTACCACAGCCTGTTTATGCTTCATCCGCTTCAGATGAAAACACCCGGTATTGTTACGATTCACGATACTATCTGGTTTCGTCGTCCGTGGTTGCAATCTTCGGGAAGCTTTATATTTATGGTCATGGGATGGGCCTATTATCGCATGGCAGTAAAGATGTCAGTAGCAAAAGCTTGCAAAGTGATCACCGTGTCGGATGCGACCCGGCGTGATGTTTGTGATTGCTGGCCATTGATAAGACCCAAAATTAAAGTCATAAGCGAAGGTGTAGATAAAAGCTTTGCCATAACCGGAACAACTGCCGACGGGTTGAAACGGTATGGTTTAAATGATAAAAATTATTTTCTTCACTCCAGCAACGGAAAACCCTATAAGAATACCCAAACAGTTCTTAAAGCGTATGCAAAGGCTAACATTGATATTCCCCTGGTGATTATCGGCCGGCGCAGTTCTTTTTCAGATACGATCAACCATCAGATTGATGGGTTAGGTTTGCGTCACCGAGTCATGTTTTTAGGCAGCGTGCCGGGCAAGTACGCCACCTGCCTCTTTCAACATGCGATGGCATTGCTGTTCCCTTCTCTTTATGAAGGTTTCGGTTTACCGATTGTTGAAGCCATGGCCGCAGGTACGCCTGTAATTACATCTTATATTTCGTCAATGCCGGAAGTCGCCGGCGATGCGGCTATTCTCGTAAACCCATATTCTACGGATGATCTGGTAAAAGCCATCCTGCAAATTGTCCAAGATGAAAGACTGCGCAAAACGCTTACGGAGAAAGGCCGGATACGGGCGCAACAATTTTCATGGGAAAAAACAGCTCAACAGGTGTCTGAAGTTTATCAAGAGATATTAGGTTTTGAACATTGAACGCTGAAACCTGAATATGCATCGAAAAGACCGTGAATGGGATAAATTCACATTGAGCAGGTTTGAGACGAAATCCGTCACTATTTAGCTCCAGACTTTCATCCGGGTAAAGCGCTTGATATTGGCTGCGGCATCCAAAAATACAAAAAGGAATAAATCAATGTCAAACCTGATTATCAAAGAAAAAAATTATGGAATGAAATGCTATTCCATGCACTTTTCAACCGATACAGGGGATTATGTACGTACATCAAAAAAATTTTATTCTGCTTATAAAAAATATATTCCTCAGAATCGCAACATCGCCATTTTGGACGTTGGCTGCGGATACGGCAACCTTTTGCATGGTCTGCTTATGAAAGGGTATACAAATTTGTACGGACTTGATCTTTCCCAAGATCAAATTGATGTCACCAAAAGGAAAGTAGGGTGCGAATGCCTCCATGGCGGGCCTTTGGATGCCCCTCCTGAATGGGAAGAACGATTTGACTTCATTTTTTGTAATCATGTACTGGAACATGTACGAGAAGATAAAATTGAGATATTTTTAAATTCTATCTGTCTACTTTTAAAAACAGGAGGACAATTCATTATTACTGTTCCGAATGCAACGTCTCCCTGGGCGGGTTACTCTATGTGGCATGACCCGACTCACCTTCGTCTTTACTCAACAGAGACACTGAAACTCACCCTTTGTCAAAACGGATTTTCTGATATCCGTCTTGAATCGGACGCTCCCATACCATACGATTTCATTACTTCGATTCGCTTTCTGCTATGGAAAATTCGTGAGAAATATTTGCAGATGATGTTCATTATTGATATAGGTCCAGGTCGCAGTATACGCAAAAAAATAATAGTATCTCAGGGGCTTATCGGAATAGCTGTCAAACAAAAATCAAGAAGTCGCGTATGAAAATATTATTGCTAAATCCGCCATTTAAAAGTGAATATGGACGTTTTTCACGCGCACAGCGATCTCCAGCCATTACCAAAGGCGGAACATTCTATTATCCGATATGGCTCTGTTATTCCGCCGGCGTATTGGAAGACGCTGGCTTTGAAATCATGCTGCTTGATGCACCGGCGACCCGCATGTCCCGCGCTGAAGTGTACAATAAGGTAAATGCCTTTTTCCCGGATATGATCGTTGTGGATACGTCCACTCCCAGTATTCACAATGATATTGCCGTGGCGGAATATTTAAAAAATATTACAGGTGCGTTTACCGTTCTTGTGGGAACGCATCCTTCAGCCCGGCCTGAAGAAACGTTAGGCTTGTGCACGAAAATAGAAGCTGTGGCTCGCCGAGAATATGAATACACTCTCCGTGATCTGGCTCTGAAAATCGCTGATACGGATGGAAATATTGATAATTTCCCACCTGATCTGTTGGAATCGGTTGACGGATTATCTTTCCGTAGGCAAGACACAATTAACCACAATCCTGACAGACCTTTTATTAACAACCTTGATGAATTACCCTTTCTTTCCAAAATTTACAAAAAACATCTGAATACAAGGGATTATTTTTACACCATTGCCCAACACCCTCAAGCAGCGATCTACTCCGGAAGGGGATGCCCCCACCGGTGCGTTTACTGCGTCTATCCCCAGGTGATGCATGGGCATAAATACAGAAAACGTTCCGTAAAAAATCTCATCGAAGAATTTCAATATATCGAAAAACATCTCCCTGAAGTTCGGGAAATATTTATCGAAGATGACACGTTCACCATAGACCGCAAACGTGTGATGGCCTTCAGCAAGGCTTACCATGACGCAGGTCTTAACATCTCATGGATCGTCAACAGCCGGGCGGATGCTGACGATGAAACGCTTCACGCCTTAAGACTGAGCAACTGCCGGCTGCTTTGTGTGGGGTTTGAAAGTGGGGATCAGAAAGTGCTTGACGCCATGCAAAAGCGGCTTGACATCAATGTTGCCAAAAAATTTGTGAAAAATGCCAAACAGGCAGGGATTCTGATTCATGCCTGTTTCATTGTAGGCAACCCGCAAGAAACCCCCCAAACGCTTGAAACAACCCTGGAATATGCCAAGTCCCTCAACCCGGACACTGCCCAGTTTTTTCCTATCATGGTTTACCCCGGAACCCTGGCGTATAACTGGGCCAGGGATAACGGATATCTTCTGACTGAAGATTATTCCTGCTGGAACACGGCTGAAGGTCTGCACAATTGTGTGGTGAGTCGCGCCGGTTTGACGAATTCCGACCTTGTCCGGTTTTGTGACGACGCACGCAAAGCGTTCTATCTAAGGTTCAAATACATCTCATATCGCTTGTGGCGATTACTTAGGTATCCTGTTGAGGATGGTCCGCGAATGCTGAAATCAGTTAAGGTATTTAAAAAATTTATCTTCAGGGGAACTTTTAGCGGCCGCCCCGAAAGCGACGATTAAATGATTCAAGCGTCGATTATCATACCGGCTTATAATGCTGCAAACAGAATACCCGCATGTCTGGAAGCTCTTCTTGCCCAGAAGACCGCATATAATTACGAAATCATTGTGGTGGATGATGGATCAACGGATAACACCGCTGAAATTGTAAAACAATATGACAGGGTGCGTCTGATCACCCAGGCCAATGCGGGACCCGCTTCGGCCCGCAATCACGGTGTAAAGGTGGCCGCCGGGGCAATAGTGTTGTTCATTGATGATGACTGCATCGCCGCACCGGACTGGTCAGAGCGTATGCTTGCGCCTTTTGACGATCCGGAACTTATAGGTGCAAAGGGCGCTTACCTGACAAAGCAGAAAGAACTCATCGCCCGCTTTGTGCAGATTGAATATGAAGAAAAATATGACGTTCTTGCCAAACATCAGTATATTGACTTTATTGACACCTATTCCGCCGCATTCAGGAGGCAAGAATTTCTTAATGCTGGCGGATATGACACCCATTTTTCCACGGCCTCGACAGAAGACCAGGAATTTTCTTTCCGCTTGGCCAATATGGGGCATAAAATGATTTTTATCCCTGACGCCAAAGTTCGGCATACACATGTGAGTACAATTAGCGGTTACAGTCGTAAGAAGTATAAAATCGGATACTGGAAGGTGCTGACACTGATTATGAATCCCGATAAAATATCAGGAGACAGCCATACTCCGACAACGCTAAAAGTACAAATTATGGCCATATTTTTATTTCTGGGCGCGGCTTTGTTTTCTATCCCTTTTTTTATGATAATCGGTATCCGAATATTTGCAATGCTGTTGTTGATGGGCATAACGGCGTTTCTGATTACGACAACGCCGCTCACTCTACGATGTTTTTTCCGTGATCCGTATGTATTTCCAGTGGCGCCGCTGTTTATTATATTGCGTGCCGCCGGTTTGGCAACAGGTTTGGCCAAAGGTGTTCTCGACAGGTTTATCTTAAAACGCAATAATTGAAAGAGTCAAAATTTGACGGTCTGAAACTTTGCTTCGGATCACTTAATAAGAAGGAACGAAATGATTAATACGCATCATGTTGCCGGGCTATGAAAGATAATTTATTCGCGCCTGTTTTTGATATTTGGAAGAAAAACGGACTTGTTCTGCTTTTGCTGGATATTTTTATCGTTTTAAGCGCTTTCATGCTTTCTTATTATATTCGTTTTTATCTTCAAACGCTTACAATTAAAACGGTTCCTGTGGCATCCGTTTCTTTTTATGTAAAAGCATCCTTACTGCTAGTTCTGGTATGGGTCTATTTCATCTGGAAAAACAATGGCTATAAAAACGACATGCTCAATATCGGAACCCCCCAAATGATGATCCGTGCGGTTGTTATAAGTGGAATATATGCCTTTACAGTGTTGATGGTGATTTCATTTATGTTCAGAGAGCCATTGCTTCTTTCCAGACAAGTTTGTTTAATGAGCAGCGTACTAGGGGGTATCGCAACGTTGATGACACGTATGGTTTTTTTTCCGAAAATCTCATCTATACTTGCTAAAAATGGATATTATATCCGTAAAATGGCTATGATCGGTATGAATGATGTCAGTCGGGATCTGATTAATGATATAAAAGTAATTGACGCCAGCACGCAGTTTCTCGGTCTCATCGGTAGTAATACCAGCTCAAAAATACCTGTTCATAATGATATACCATATTTAGGCGCTGTTGGTGATATTCAAAGAATTCACCTGGAAACCGAATTTGATGTTCTAATTATTTCAGATTCTGAAAACGGAACAAATAATAACGCACCCTTTGCTGATAAAAATGAACTGATTAACACTATTAATTATTGTGAACTTAATAATATTAATTTATATGTTCTTTCAGATAGTTACAGTGTTTTAATCGCTCAGGATGAAGTCGGCAGTTTTGCGGGGCATCCCATTGTCTGTTTGCGTGATGCCGTCCTGCACCCGGGATATGCGGTTGTTAAACGACTAATAGATACGATTGTCGCCGCAATTGGTGTCTTCTTGGGTATACCGCTGTGGATAGGAATCGCCTTGACAATATGGATCGCTAACCACGGTCCCGTGTTTTATACTCAAATCAGGTCCGGCTATAACGGCAAACCATTTAAAATGTATAAATTCAGATCGATGGTTGTTGATGCCGAAGAAAGACTTAAAAATTTAATTGATGTGGATAATCTTAACGAACCCGTCTTCAAAATTA
>JAOZRC010000677.1 GCA_029940345.1 Desulfobacterales bacterium | reverse complement strand
TTAAGGTATTGATCAATTATAAAATCACCAATTATGGCCTTCGCGAGTATACCTAACAGCTAACACCGATACGACGATACTGAATCGGGCCTGGCAAACCGAACCGTTCGGATATATTATTAAGCCATTTGAAGACAGGGAGTTAACGATTGCTATTGAGATAGCGCTTTATAAACATAAATCCGAAAAAAGGCTACGTGAAAAAGAACAGTATTATCGTTCTATGCTCCACAATTTGCATGAAATCATCATCGTCATTGATGAAGATTATAGAATTACAGATCTAAATAATACAATCTTGAAAATATCAGGGTTTAAGCGGAAAGATGTGATCGGACGGTATTGTTTTGAGGTTTTTCACGGTAACAACAAGCCATGTGCAAGAATGGGTGAAACGTGTTATTTGGAAGAAGTTTTCAATACAGGAGAGGCCAGAAGCTGCCAGCACGAAAACACTCACTTCAAAGGATCTAAGGTATTCGTGGATATTCGCTTTTCACCCTTGAAGGACAAGAGGGGAAATGTCACTCATGTGGTAGAGGCAATCCGTGACATCACTGAACGTAAGCGAGCAGAGCAAGCCTTGAAGGAGAGCGAAGAGAAACACCGAACATTTCTCGAACTTAATCCTGATCCGGTTGTTGTCTACGATTGCGAAGGCCAAGTCATCTATTTTAACCCCGCTTTCACGCATGTTTTCGGATGGTCATTAGAGGAGCGCTTAGGCAAGAAAATGGGTGACTTTGTTCCTAATGAATTTTGGCCGGAAACCAAGAAACTGATTGATAAAGTGATGGCTGGAGGAACCTTCTCCACATTTGAAACCGGGCGATACACCAAGGATGAAATATCATACCTGTCAGTATAAGCGGGGCAACTTATCACGACTTCGAAGGCAACACGCTGGGCAGCATCATCAACATACGCGATATCACCGAACAACGCAATATGGAAGAACGGCTGCGACAGTCTCAAAAGATGGAATCCCTTGGCACCCTGGCCGGGGGGATTGCCCACGATTTTAATAACATCCTTTTCCCAATTGTGGGATACACGGAGATGGTCATGGAAGACCTGGAACCTGATAGCGCCGCCCGAAAAAATATGGAGGAAGTATTCAAAGCGGGGCAACGCGCCCAGAGCCTTGTCAAACAGATCCTGGCCTTCAGCCGCCAGAGAAGGGAAGAACGCCAACCTGTTCAGGTTAAATTGATTTTAAAAGAGGTGCTGAAACTCCTGGAAGCCACCCTGCCAAGCACCATTGAAATCCGCCCGAATATTCTCTCATCTGGCGTCATCAATGCCGACCCCACTGAAATCCATCAGATTATCATGAATCTCTGCACCAATGCCTATCATGCCATGCGGGACTCCGGCGGAGTGTTGGACATCACCCTGGATGATATGGTAATACTTGGGGATGATCCGATTGTAAAGGCGGATTTTCCGCCAGGACCGTATATCAGGTTAAAAATAAACGATACGGGGGCCGGAATGAATGGCCTGATCATGCAGCGAATTTTTGATCCCTATTTTACTACCAAAACGAAGGGCGAAGGGACTGGCCTGGGGTTGTCAACAGTTCACGGTATTGTTAAAAGTCTAAAGGGCGATATCACCGTCGCCAGTAAACACCTGAAAGGGAGCGCTTTCACCATCTATCTGCCGTTAATTGAAAATCCGGACCAACGTTTGCCCGCTTTTACTTCCGAGACCGCACCCACCGGCCATGAACATATTTTGTTAGTTGACGACGAAGAAATGGTCTGCAAAATGGTGAAACCAATGCTGGAAAGAATAGGATACCGCGTGACCACTTATACTGACGCTCTGGAGGCATCGGCGTTTTTTGAACACCATTCACAGGGATTTGACCTGCTTATTACCGATATGACGATGCCTAAACTGACCGGCACGGATCTCACAAGACGGGTAAAAAAGGTCCGCCCGGATTTTCCGGTCATTCTTATGACCGGAAACGGCCACTTGGTAGACAAGGAAAAGGCAACCTCCCTTGGTGTCAGGGAATTCGTAATTAAACCGGTGCGTAAGGCGGAGATGGCCAAGACCATCCGCAAAGCGCTGACAAGTGATAATTCCGAATAGGAAAACCTGTGGGAAAAATTTTAATCATAGACGACGATAAGATGTTCGGCCAAACCCTGGCTGCGGTTGTCAAGCGGATGGGCCATGACGCCGTCATCGCTTTCAACATGAAGGAAGGCTTAGACACAGCCCGGTCCGATGTATTTGATGTTGTTTTGCTTGACGTGGGGCTTCCTGAAGGAAGTGGCTTATGCCTGCTGCCCCAAATAAAGGAACTCCCATCCTGTCCGGAGGTGATTATCATTACCGGATGCGGTGATCCGGACGGTGCCGAACTGGCCATAAAAACCGGGGCCTGGGATTATATTGAAAAAACCGGATCCACCAAAAAGATGATGCTGCCCTGGTGCGCGCCATGAAATACCGAGAGGACAAGGCAGCACAAACCACCGTTGCCGTTGCGTTAAAGCGGAATGACATTATCGGTGACAGTCCGCTCATGAAAGCCTGCCTTGATCTCCTGGCCCAGGCATCCTCGTGCATGGCCAATGTGCTGATCACAGGCGAAACCGGCACCGGGAAAGAGCTTTTTGCCCATGCCATCCATGAAAACAGCCTTCGGTGCGGCAACCGCTTCGTGGTTGTGGATTGTGCGGCTCTGCCGGAGAACCTTGTGGAAAGCGCGCTTTTCGGTCATGTAAAAGGAGCCTTTACTGGCGCGGTCCGAGATCGCGAAGGCCTCATCAAACAAGCCGACGGAGGTGCCCTTTTTTTAGATGAAGTCGGTGAGCTTTCCTTATCGATGCAAAAGCGCTTTTTGCGTGTGCTCCAGGAACGCCGTTTCCGGCCCGTATAAATCAGGTTTGATTCCCGGCGATGCCCACCCTACATATCAATTTACCAAAGTAGAACTATCCGCCATCAGAATATTTGTCCTGGAAATAGGACAAATAAAAAACTGTCCAAAATATCGGACAGCAGCTAATATCCCCCTCGATCCTTGCAAATCAACGGCTGAAGGCTTATTCGCCCAAGCGTCAATCCGATTAACCTCCCTTTGCCCTAAATAAAGTGCATCTGCAAATGAACGTATCTCTTTTCGTTGCCCGTAGGTCACCGTACAAATCTAATTTAATCATTTGAATTCAATTGGTTAAATAATATTTTTTACCCCTGGCACATTTCTTGCTGTACTATTAAATTGCTATCAAATTGAAACAATCATCACCAATAAATCCTGATTATAACGGTTTTGGGGGGAGGTTATGCCGCAGAGCGGCAAAGTGATATAGCCTGGGGTTTCAA
>JAOZRC010000676.1:1835-3353 GCA_029940345.1 Desulfobacterales bacterium | reverse complement strand
GTATCCGCCGGACCGGCCTATCGTCACGTATTGTTCCGGAAGAACCTGTGATGACAGCCACCGCCTGACGGAAATGTTGATAGAGATGGGCTATCTGCATGTATCGGTAATGATCGATGGTTATCCGGGCTGGCAGAAGGAGGGCTTTCCGATTGAATAGGCTTTTAAATTCAATTTTAAATAATCCCCATGTTGAATTGACAGTTCGCTGGCTTATAGGGATGATATTTATCTATGCCAGTTTCCATAAAATTGCCGACCCTTCCGGTTTTGCCAAAATCATATACGGTTACGGACTGTTTCCGAATATATCTGTCAACCTGATTGCCATCGTTGTTCCCTTTATTGAATTGACAGCCGGCATTGCTTTGATCACCGGGGTTTATCCCAGATCCGCCGCGCTGATCATAAACGGACTGGTTATTTCGTTTATTATTACCATATCCGTCAATTTGATTCGCGGGCATGAATTTGATTGTGGGTGCTTTTCCAGCAAATCCGCAACACCCGAATCCGCATGGATATCCCTTATCCGCAATATCGGGTTGCTTGGCATGGGCGTTTTCGTTTATCGGTATATGCGCTCCAGACGTTTTTGCCTTCTTTCAACAGGAAATGTACTGTCTGAACAGACGCTGGTGATGAAAGATTGCTGACGAAACTTTTCGACCTGTACAATTAAAATGAAATATTCCTTTAGAACTCCGTAGGAGTGGCATACCTGCCGCACTATTTCATCTCCGCGCAGGCCGGTACACCGGCACTGAAAATTTCTGAATACAAAGCGGAAACATCGGAAAATGATTCAATCCTGCAAACCTTGGACAAGGTCGACTGGAATAAGGCCAAGGCCGCTCGCACGCTCGGCATTGACAAGCAACCCTTTATAACAAATTGAAGCGTTATGGGATCAAAATGGGATCAAAAATCGAAAAACAGATTGAGACCTACATTAATTTTGTAATCAAAGGGCGTTTTTTCCCTGCCTTGCCCGGAATTCACAGAAAATAAATATCTCTTTTTTACTTCCTAAAAGTGTATTGATAGACAGGTATGTATTATGCAAATGTGTCTATTAATACACTTTAATTGGCAGCCCTCTATTTCCTTTTTATCATAATAATATTTTTAACTTATTAATTTAAATGAATTATTCATTTATTTGAATATTTTTAAAGTATTGTGGCACGGTTAATGCATGTATATATTATAAAAAGCGATTTAGGATGCAAAATTCGGCATCCTTTATCAGTCAGGTTGCACTTTTTCCTGACATTTGGGTTACATTCATATGTCAGGATTCATGAGTTAAACGGGCAGAAAGGGAAAAGTATTTAAAAGCATAATTTGATGCGCACAGATTTTGGATCGGTCATATTATTGGAATACGCGATACTGTCAGCCAGCTTTCATGGAGAATTTTAAATATGCCTGAAAATTATATGATAATCAAATTACCAAGGAAAATATGTCCTAAAAACACATTTTTTCGGTGTTATCAGGGCAACTATACCTGAC
>JAOZRC010000676.1:0-1735 GCA_029940345.1 Desulfobacterales bacterium | reverse complement strand
AAAATATGTCCTAAAAACACATTTTTTCGGTGTTATCAGGGCAACTATACCTGACGGCCGGATAAGTCAACAAACACAAGCTAAAGCTGGTGGCTTGAAAAACAGTGGACTAAACCGCGACTGAAAGAAAATAAACCTGAAAGCGGTGGTTTTAAACTACGGGTCAAGTTCCATTCGGTCGGCCTAAAGCCACCAATTGAAAAGAAATGAAAGATCATTTTTAATTTGGCGTCGTAAACCAGTTTTCTTATCCGAAAACTAAGAAGGGAATATGCTGCCTGCTAGCGGCAATGTGTTTGGAATGAGCGGTTACAGTTCAGTAAGCAGAGCCTTTGAATGTGTGCGTAAACACATTTAAAATGATAAAATTTAAAAACCGAGTCAATGAAATTTAGAGGCTACTATAAAAGGTAAAATGGAGACTTGATAATCATATAAAAGGAGGAAGAAAGATATGGCAATTTTTTTAAATCAACCGACCTTAGTCGATCTTATTGATAACTCCATACTATCAATAGAAGGAACGATTTTGGCTGTTTTAAAAGGTTACATTCCTGGAGTGCAGCCGCGTCAATTAGGATTCCAACATATATTGAAAGAGGTTAAAATCATAGAAGCAAACCATATAGGTCGAAGCATTCGTCAAGAATTCAATGAAATTTCATTCTGGGATTACACACCTATTACTGTTGGTAAAATAATTCAAGCGTATTTGATGCTTCATCAAAATGAAGAAGGATATATTACGTTAATGCCTAATCATTCCTTGAATAGTGTAATCAGTGTCGATTCTGGTGAAACGGTCAGATTTCAATATGAAGCTGACCCGAAATTAATTCACTATGGAGCAATCTCAGATCCTCCAGTGGGATTTTCTTATAGCGCATTTACGGATATGAGTCAGCGTAACAATGAAAGGGTTGCTAGTGGTGCACTTTGGGAGAATGCTGGTGGCCCCAAATGTTCATATCAGATGTGTACAATGGGTCCATGCATTAATTTTCCAATACACTATGGGACATCGTGGGGTTCATACATTGCACCGTTCACACCGGGAAATATCTTTCAATCAGCGGCAAGAACTGAGGTCACAATTGGTAATGAGCGCCCAAATAGAACCAGTCAGTATATGATGATATTCAATAGAAATGCCGGTTATCCTTGGTCGTCACTGGGAGAACGTGCAAAAAGTGGGGAAATTGATTTTCAAACAGTGATGTCACATGAATTTGGTCACGCACTTGGATTGGATCACCTGCCTGACCCCGATGATATGATGTATCCATATATAGGAGTAGCCGAAATAAAGCCAGATTTGTCTGCAAATGACAAGGATGCGATTAAATCACTATATCCCTGATCCACGTAAAGGGGTCACCCATTAAATGGACCCTTCGTAACCCATAGATTATTTATGCTCGTTACGAGGCGGAAGCCTACGTAACGAGTAGTAGTTCGATTTGTTCAACTTTATGTGGGTAGTTTCTTTTATTTGCCATAAGTGTCTTAATAGACAGATATGTATTTTGCAAATGTGTCTAAAAATACACTTTGCCGGCAATCCTTTCTTTCTTATTTTACTATAAATAATTTTTAACTTATTAATTTAATTGAATAATTGAATAATTGAATAATTGAATAATTGATTCATTTTGATTATTTATTTCATTATGTTGGCACGGTTAATGCGTGTATATATTATTAAAAGCGATTTAGGATGAAAAATTCGGCATCC
>JAOZRC010000675.1 GCA_029940345.1 Desulfobacterales bacterium | reverse complement strand
CATATCCGCGGAAAGAACGATATTTTTGTGAAGACAGAACCTTTATCTCGTATGGTTCAGAAAAAATGGAGTGAATCACTATCTGAGTATCCGGACAGTACTGATATTGTGACATGCGGAGACACGAACGAACCGGACGTCCGTCAGGTCAGGAACATTTCATTGAAAAACTTGAAACCCTTTTGAATCGTCCTTTAAAATTCAAAAAGCCGGGGCGTAAAAAGAATAAATAGGTATGGTGTCCCCCGATTCAAATCACCATTGAATTTGAATAAGATACGATTTAAGACTTTTCAAACAGGCTTTTAAATTTAATCAAAGGATTTGTAATGGACAAACTCATCATAACGGTCGCCCCGACCGGATCCGTACCCAAGAAAAAACACCCCCCCATGTCCCCGTCACACCGGCGGAGATTATCGAAACCGGTATTCGCTGCCAAGCCGCGGGGGCGTCTGTCATCCATGTCCATGTTCGTGACCCTCATGATGAATCGCCTTCAACCGATTATTCGCTGTTCAAAGCCGTGTATGAAGAGCTCCGGTCGCAAACGAATCTCATCATTCAGATTTCAACGGGTCGTCGCGCGGGAATGTCTTTTGAAGAACGCAACGAGCGGCTTAAGCTGCGTCCGGAGATGGCCAGTCTGACGACCGGTTCGATAAATTTCCCTGACAGCGTTTATGCTAACAGCCCTGAGTTGATTGAGAATCTTGCAACAGAAATGCAAACGTACGGGATCAAACCCGACTGAATATCATCATCCGGGCGCTGAACATATTCCGAAAATTCCATAAGATTACCGTTGATAAGCGTTATTCTGACACGAATATGTCCGTCATTAGCAGTCATCCGTTCCCGAACAATCTGAAAATTATCCACCAGCGGATTTGTCAGCAGAAGTGTCTTAACAGTATCAAAATATTCGGAAACGGTCATCAGTTCTGCCTGCTTTTCAGCAACTTCAGTTGTTTCTCAAGCCTGGATGCCATCTGAACCAGTGATGCCCATTCGACAAAATCCATCCTGTCATCTGTCTTGCCTTCCTGAAATCGCCTATAAAACATCTCTGATGACATATCATATCGCTTTTCGAAATCTGACAAATCATTTCGTAATTGGCTGAGTTGCGATCCGCATGTCTCAGTTTCATACATGAACAATTTATGAAGGGTTTTAAGCATGATTTCACTTGCATACCCTTGCCGATAAAGTTCGGCTAATTGTTCCAGTTTATAGGCAATGTTTTCGGAAGTATTGTCGATAATCATAATTTCTCCTTGCATTGTCCGAAACAGGATTTAATTGATCATAATCAGATCGCATTGGAACAGATCGCCACGCTGCATCTTGACATGAAGGCAACTGAAGCAGGGTATATCAGCGGGCTGGGAATTCCCGTTTGAAATTACTGGGCATTTAATTTCCTGAGTTCCGTTACCAGGAGTTTGAGATCAGGTCTTTTATTGATATCATCCACATAAGCATATCTTAAAACACCTTGCTTATCTATGATGAACAGGGCTCTTTCGGAAATACCGTCGGAACGCAGAACGCCATACCGATCCGCCACCTGGCCGTGGGGCCAGAAATCGGAAAGTACCGGGAACCACAATTTTCCCATTTGGCGAGTCCATGCAAACAGGGTCGGAATACTATCCACCGTAATCCCTAACAATATGGCATCATTGTTTTTAAAAATATCCTCGACAATTTTGTATCCCGGCCACTGGTCGGAACATACCGGCGTCCATGCCGCCGGAACAAAAGAGATAACCACATTTTTTTGCCCCTTGAACTGGCTGAGCGTAATTTTTTTCCCCACAACAGAAGGAAGGGTGAAATCAGGCGCCTTCTCACCCACTTTCACTTTCAGGGTGCTGTCTACCGGTTTCAGCTTGCCCGGATCGTAAATATTATCTTTGTACACTTCTGACAGTCCGAACGCCGAACCGGTCATCATCAAAAAACCGACGACCCAAAAAATAATGATGAGTGCTATTTCTCTTTTTAAAAAAGTCTCTGAAAATTTATACATCGTAAACACCTCTGATTATTTCTCGGAAAGACGCCGAAGCATGTCAAGGAATTTTCCGGCGTCTTTGATTCCGCCAAGTTTGGAATAAATAATACGGTGGGTTCTATCCGGGTTGATTTTCACACCGATAAAGTAAGGCGTTCGGACCTCTCCGATCATTTTGTGGATTTTAAAATCGCCATCCGCAAAAAGAGGAAATGTAATCTTATAATTTTTGCGGAAAACGTCAATTTCAAAACCCGAATTACCCACGCCAATACCCACCAGCTTTAATTTATCTTTTAACTTGGCATCATTCGTTATTTTAGTAAAGAGTGCATTTACCGTGGGCGCTTCTTTTTGGCAATGGGGGCAGTACATACTAAATATTTCGATAATGACAATCTCGGCCTTAATTTGTGGTATTGTGAAATCTTGCGCGGCTTTCAGGCCAAGATACTTCATAAGTTCCGGATCGGAGGGCGCCTCAAGAATAATTTCCGGAAGCACACCGCCGGCTTCCGGAGGCGTAGTTGCCCCTAAGACCGGATATGGCAATAAAAATAAACATATCCAAACGCCAGTCGAAAGAAATACGCTTTTCATAATTTGACGCCTCCTTTTACTTCAATTGTCTGAACCAGAATTTACAGGATTTTAGAATGGTCAGAATTCTGCACATTCTTTAATTCTGTCAATTCTGATTCAGACGATTTTCATATTCCGCAAAAAATATTTCCGGGTTGTTTTCACTTTTTAGCTTTGCGAACGCTGTTATGAAAAATTTTATATTTATTACATGAAAGGCTTTCATGGCATCTACATTTTAATGAAAGTATGAACTTATCAGGGATGCCGTGAAATGCCTTTACCTTTAACGGGAAAAATAGACCGTAATTGTCGCCGTAGCCAGTTTGTGGCTGTTCAGATAAAATCCCACCATCGCACCGGGGGCATTGGCATCCAGGGGCAATTTATCCGTATCCAAGGCAAAAATTGTAAATATGTACCGGTGGGGCTTGTCACCTTTGGGCGGACAGGCGCCGCCATACCCGGATTTGCCAAAATCTGTGCGGCTCTGGACGCTGTTTTTGGGAGCCAGTCCTGATTCGAAATTACCGGAATTTTCGGCCAATTGATTGATATCCGCAGGAATATTGAATACCAGCCAGTGCCACCAACCGCTTCCGGTGGGTGCGTCCGGGTCATAAACGGTCAGCGCAAAGCTTTTAGTTTCCTGGGGCGCGCCTTTCCAGGTCAAAGCCGGTGAAATATTCTTACCGGTGCAACCAAAGCCATTAAAGACTTGCGCCATATCAAGCGTGCCTTCCGGTTTTA
>JAOZRC010000085.1 GCA_029940345.1 Desulfobacterales bacterium | reverse complement strand
GCTGAACAGATCGAAAAAGTGTTAACTACTTTAGCTGCCTTATGAAGGATGCCTATTATTAATTGGGAAATCTCTAACTGTTTGCTTTCGGTATCATATTCAAGAAGTTTAGCAGCTCCGCTTCCAACAAAGGAGTGCAAACTTCAGTTTGCGTTACTGGCCTCGCAAGCTGAAGCTTGTACTCCTGATGTCGAATAAAATACTATCAGGTTATAATTGCTATGTTATCAGCCAGGTTTATTATGTCTTAATCGCTTTACCTCATCCAAACTTAAGCCCGTTTTTTCGGATATAACCTTATCATCCAGGATATCCAACAGTTTGATTGCCACATCTGTTTTACCTTCTATCAAGCCCACTTTTTTGCCCTCTATCAAGCCTTCTTTTTTGCCCTCTATCAAGCCTTCTTTTTTGCCTTCTTCCTTACCTTTTTTCATTCCATCTGACTCACCGACTTCATAAGTTGAATGAAACATGCTCGCCTGATAGTGCAAATTATCGACATGCTTTTCATACAGCCGGCGTTCTTTTTCCGACAGTTTCATAATATCCAAAACGGCCTTGGCTTTGCCAAGCCCTCTGGCTTTGAACTCATCTTTGATCTCCCCTTTTTTGAAAAAATAAATCCATTCATCCAGCGTATCACGGGCAATATCATCAAATTGATTTATTTTGATCAAATAGTATTCGGGGTAAATATCCGCTATTCGCGCTGTTTTATAAATCTGCTCTTGCTTCGGATTCAACATGAGCATGTCGTTATGGTGCAATCCGCGAAATACGGTCAGTCCTTTGTAAACATAATCTTTGCCCTTGCCCAAATCAAAATAGAGGATATTGACAGAAATGACTTTCCTGACTTTGTAATACGGGTCTGATTCGACAATGTGTTCCGTTATCGTTTTGGAAACGCCATACAGGATTCGCTGAAAATAATCAAATTCCCGGTCATATTGAACTTCGATGATAATGATTTCTTTCGCACCGGTTTCAACTTTTAAGTCAACACGATTTGATTTGTCATATTTATCTTCTTTATTGCTCTCGCTTTCCAAGACTTCCAAAATGGTGATATCCTCTTTCAACAACTCACCCAGAAAACCTTCCAGCACTTCGTAATTGGCTTTGCTTCTTAACAAGCGTTTCATGGCCCAGTCAAAACTTACCAGTCTTCTTTTGCTCATTGCCAGGTCTCCTTTTATCGGGTGCCAAGCCTATCCGAATTTCGGTCGCCATTATAAATCAGCGCCACCGTGAAAGCGACAAGTATTAAGTGCAAAGATTCAAGTTGCTTTCTAACATATCGAAATAATTGGAAAAGATAAATTTTTATGATATTTGCAGCATTGGTAATTGTCATTCATATAAATACTACAATATATTATTATTTTACAATTTAAGCAAGAATAATAAATATTCTGACAACGATCAATTGCATTTTTGTTTTTTCAGGATGCTAATTGACACAATTTTACTTGGTAACCCTAAATAGTCAAACATGTCCCGTCATTAAATGGAAGTTAAAGATTCTTGACGAAACTGACATATATGATAAAAGCTATTTTTTTAATGAGGGGGAGGTTGATGAATCAATCCTAATGATATAACCGAAGCCAAAATAATATAAATCGAAACTTGAAAATGCTTGATGCTAAAACCAAATTCTCTGAAATAACGACAGATACAATGATCGGCCATATTCCCGGGCGTTCCGGTGCATTGCACTGCACCGGTATAATCGGTTCTGAACGCGCCCACCTGATCTCTAAAATATATCAGCAACACAAAATACCCTTGACTGTCATTACAGCAACGCCAAAGGACGCTGAAAAATTTAAAGAAGACCTTGAGTTTTTCAATCCGTCCGGCACGCCGCCGGTAGCTGTGTTCCCACCTTATAATATCCTGCCATTTAAACAGCTAGCCTATCACAGCGAAACGGCCGCCCGGCGGATTCGACTTTTATATCAACTGGCTGAAGCGGACCGCCCACCGATTCTGGTAACATCAATTAATGCGTTTGTGCAAAAAATGGCGCCTAAAAAGATCATGCAACAGTATTCGGAACTGATCATGACGGGTGAAGAGACAGACCGGGACCAGTTGATCAGAAAATTAATCGAGGGCGGCTATACACGCGCAGCTATTGTAGAGGAACCGGGGGATTACTGTGTGCGCGGCGGTATTTTGGATCTGTTTTGCCCACTTTATCAACATCCGCTGCGTATTGAATTTTTTGGGAACATGGTGGAATCGTTACGTTTTTTTTCGGTGTCCACCCAACGCAAAAAAGGGGATTACCAGGAGGCTGTTATTGTTCCGGCGCGTGAGGCGATTCTGAAAAGAAAGAACCTGGATCGTTTTATTCGCCGGGTGAAAAAGCAGGCCGCCGAATCGGACCTGGGTGGCGATAAGGTGCGTGAAATTATTGAGCGTATTAAAAAGGAAGGGTTGTTTCAAGGCATTGAAGGGTTGATTTCCCTGCTTTACGAAAAATTGGATATTTTGTCCGATTATCTTCCGGACAATACGCTTGTGATTTTATCAGAACCGCATAATTTAGCTAACGCCGCTCAAAAAGAGTGGGAGCAGGCGACTAAAAATTTTATCACCGCTCGTAATGACGGAAGGCTTTGCGTACCCCCTCAAGACTTGTATCTGACATGGTCACAGACGCAAAAGATACTGAATTCCCTGCGCCCTCTGAACATGCATGCCTTAGCGGTGACAGGCGGCGGCCGAAGCATGCCTGCAGATTCCCAGTCCTTTGGCTTTAATGTGAAAGATAATACGGCGTTAAGCACACGGGCGCATAATTACAGGGAGACCCAGGAACTTTTCGAGCCGCTTGTCAAAAAAATCCGGGAATACCAGGAAAACAGATTCACTGTCAGTTTGGTATGTGGTGCCAAATCACGCGCTGAGAGTCTGAAATCAATGCTGACGCCTTACGGCCTTTCAATGCGGATATACAGCGGTTTTGGAAAATTAGCACAAAAGCGGTCAGTAAATCCGGAGATTGTGTATATTTGTATCGGCCAGGTGTCATCCGGTTTTGTCTGGCCCCTGGAATCAATTGCGGTAATCACTGAAGAAGAAATTTTCGGTGTCAGACGGAAACGCCGCAAAACGGTTTCCCGACGGGTCCATACTGAATTAATCACCTTTGGCGATATGAAAACAGGTGACCTGGTTGTTCATGCGGAGCATGGCATTGGGCAATACGGAGGGCTGACCAAACTGACGCTTACCGGCGCTGCGCACGATTTTCTCTTAATCAGCTACCGCAATAATGATAAGCTCTATCTGCCGGTGGACCGCATCAGCATGGTCAGCAAATATATGGGGGTGGATGGCGTTGCACCCGTGCTTGATAAAATGGGCGGCAAATCATGGGAGCGGATCAAAGGACGAGTTAAAGAATCCGTGGCGAAAATCGCCAAAGACCTGCTCAAATTGTATGCCAAGCGAAAAATTGGCAAAGGATGGCGCTTTAGTCCTTCAGATAGGAATTATTCAGAGTTTGAGCATGGTTTTCCGTATGAAGAAACCGCCGACCAGCAGAAAGCGATCAGTGATGTACTCAGTGATATGGAAAAACCGACGCCAATGGACCGGCTGATTTGCGGCGATGTTGGCTATGGTAAGACCGAAGTGGCGTTGCGGGCGGCATTTAAAGCGGTGAATGATAATAAACAGATGGCCATGCTGGTTCCTACAACGGTTCTGGCGGAACAGCATTACGCCACTTTTTCCCAGCGTTTTGAACGGTATCCGGTTAAGGTTGCCTGTCTGAGCCGTTTCCGCACGCCCAAAGAACAGCGCGAAATTTTAGCGAATCTCAAAAATGGGACAACGGATATTGTTATCGGCACGCATCGGCTGATTCAAAAAGATGTGGTTTTTAACGATCTCGGACTGCTGGTGCTGGATGAAGAGCAGCGCTTTGGCGTTACGCATAAAGAAAGGCTCAAAAAATTTAAAAGCACGGTGGATGTTTTGGCTTTGACCGCCACCCCCATTCCCCGTACGCTTCACATGTCCCTGATGGGGGTTCGTGATATCAGCATTATCTCGACGCCGCCCGAACAACGCCAGGCCATTATCACCTACATTTCTGAATTTGATGACGCCATCATCGCCAGCGCTATTCGTAAAGAGTTAAAACGCAAGGGCCAGATATTTTTTATCCATAACAACATTCACAGCATTTGGACAATTGCCCAAAAGTTACAAAAACTGACACCTGAAGTGCGACTTGATGTGGCGCATGGCCGTTTGTCCGAGAAAGCGCTGGAAAAGATTATGCTGCGCTTTATCCACAAGGAGATCGATATGTTGGTATGTACGACGATTGTGGAATCCGGGCTTGATATCCCCAATGCCAATACGATTTTGATCAATCGCGCAGATCGCTTCGGATTGGCGCAAATGTACCAATTGCGCGGACGGGTGGGACGGGCCGAAGAGCAGGCGTATGCGTATCTGTTTATTCCGCATGAATCAATTTTAACCCGGGACGCCCAGAAACGCTTAAAAGTGCTGATGGAATACAGCGATCTTGGTTCCGGTTTTCAAATTGCCATGAGTGACCTGAAAATCAGGGGTGGCGGTTCTATCCTGGGGGCGTCCCAATCCGGGCATATTGCCGCTGTCGGCTATGATATGTTCCTCAAACTGATGGAAAATGCGGTGGCGGAGTTAAAGGGGGAACCGATCCAGGAAGACCTTGAGCCGGAAATTAATGTGTTTATGGCGTGTCTGTTGCCCGAAACCTATATTCCTGACATCGATCAACGCCTGATGACCTACCGGCGATTGGCCCGGATGAAAGCGTTGGATGAAATTGCCGAATTCAAAAGTGAGTTGCTAGATCGTTTCGGGCCTTTGCCTACTGAAGCATCCAACCTGCTGATGAAAATCATGTTAAAAGTATTAGCGATCAGGGCCGGTGTAAAACGGCTGGATTTGACCGAAGGATGGCTTCTGCTCAGTTTTTCCGAAGTGCATCAGAAAAATCCGTTAGGAATTATCGAGCTGATCAGCCGTAAAAATAAGAAATTCAAATTCACTGCGGATCATATTTTTAAAGCGCAATTGGCCAAAACAAATCAGACCCAAACAAATCTAAACAGTCTGATGGTTCAAACTAAAAATATCTTGCAAGAAATTTATCATTGTGTTAGTTTGTAAGGTTATGCTGACAATCATGGTTCGTTTATAAATTGAATATGATTCATATTTTTAGCGGCATTCTAAATTGCGGGAGCTTTTTCAAAAATGGCACACCTATTATGGTACACTTGTTGAATTCAAGGATGCCTGGAAATTTCAACTATTTACTATAAAAACAAGTAGTTGTGCGAAAATTGTAATATCGTCGTATCGTATCCCGATTTTGGTTTTTCTTGGCCCCTTAATTGCATTAGAAATTGTATAGGGTGCAAAGGCTTAGAAAGTTGAATGTTCCAAATTGTCCGTGATTTCCATGATTTTGGAAAAACCTGAATTGGAATACCATATTAAAACGAAGAACACCTGATTAATATTCTAAGACCCGGAAACACGAATGAAAAAAAACATTGAAACAAAAATATCCGATGCCTTCAAATCCTACCTGTTTTATCCTGTATTAGGCATTGCCTTATACCTCATGGCTGCCAACACCGTCATGGCCGCTGAAATTGTTGACCGGATTGTCGCGATTGTGAATGATGATATCATTACGCTTTCGGAACTTCGACAGGCTGAAGCGCCGTATCGTCAAAAAATTAAAGGCATGAACTACCTGAGCGAAAAAGAGCGTGCAATGCTCTTTAAAGTCAGGCAGGATATCCTCAAAAGACTGGTTGACGATAAGCTGACGGATCAGGAAGTTAAACGTTCCAAAATCACCGTGAGCGGCAATGAGGTGAATGCGGCCATCGAACGAATCAAAGAAGCCAATTATCTGACGGATGAGCAACTCAGGGAAGGATTACAAGCCCAGGGAATGACAATGTTGGCGTACCGCCAAACCATAAAGGATCAAATTCTCAGAAGACGATTGGTTAACCTTGAAGTGAAATCCAAAGTTGTAATTACTGACGAGGATATCAAAGCTTACTATGAAAAACATAAGGAAGGCTTAGATGCTGATAAAAAGTACCATCTCTGGAATATCACGATGAGCGTCCCTCCCCTTTCCACGGCAGGTCAAAAACAGAAAATTTATCGACAAATGGAAGATGTGCGCTCAAAATTCATGCATGGCGAGGCCTTCAATGAACTGGTCAAATCATACACGCCTTATCGTTTGGTTGATGGGGGTGATCTGGGCATGTTTCCCTATAGCGGTTTGGCTTCTAAACTGCAGAAAGCGATTGAGGGCTTGCACGCTGGTGATATAACCCAAGTGATCGAAACGGATGCCGGCTTCCAACTATTTTATATCAAATCTATTGAAAATCTATCGGAAAAATCTATCACGGACGTATCGGCTGAGATTGAAGAAAAACTCTACAATGAAATCGTTAACCGCAAATTCGACGCGTGGCTTGATGATCTGCGCGCCCGCTCCCATATTAAAATACAACAATAACTTTCTCATTTTACATTTACGATTATGAAAAGTAAAAATTCCTTATCTTACGGACCTTACTTAAGAGCGATTCGGCTTAAAAAAGATATCCAACTGAAAACAGTGGCGCGAAAAACCCGTATCAGCATGGACTATCTTATTGCACTGGAGGCCGAAAATACGGATCGGTTGCCTGGCGATATTTTTGTCAAAGGCTTTATACGCTCGTATGCTGCTGCGGTAGACGCCGATGCAGATGAAGCTGTACGACGATATCTTTTTAAATGTCATGAAAAAAGTCAATCCGTCGAATCAAAACAACCTCCCATTTTACATGCCGCCAAATCTTGGTTGCGATTGACGACTTTGGTCGGGATATTGATAGGAGCAATTGCATTTTCCGTTTATGCTATGAATTTGTCTGAATCCGAATGTGAAGGCAGTAAGCCGTTGCATTATAGGCTGGTAAAGTTGCTGACGTTTGATAGCGACAAACCTCCCTCGCAGCCGCCCTATTATAATGGTGCCATCAATCATGCCACAGTGATCGAATTCCCACAATTCACCAACCAAGACGATCTCTGCAAAAGGGATGTGCTGAAAATTATTGTCAAGAAAAAAACCTGGCTACGCCTCATGACTGACACGGTTGCCCCTAAACATTACAAACTAAACTGCGGCGATCGAATTGAACTTGAAGTTATTCCGTATATGAAACTTGCCATCGGCTGTACTGATAACGTTCAATTGTTACTAAACGATCAAATAGTGAGTGTTACTCATAAGGCCAACCAAACGCAGACTCTCAAAATACCTTTATAATTATCATATTTCATCTTGGTTTTTATAACCCTTCATGAAAGGTTAGGCTGAAACGCCATTTGCTGAAAAGCGCAATCAGTCAGACATCCTCTTTCAGAGCCTATGCAAAGTGACCGCAATAAAATATTGGTAGAAAGCATAAAAAGATTGCTGCGACGGGATGCGACCACGCATTTGCAAAAAATCGTGAACAAAACCCATGGTGCCGACCTGTCCGTTGTATTTCGTTCCCTATCCCTTCAATATCAGCAAAAACTGTTTGATATGATTGAGGATACCGAACAAAAAGGCATCTTATTTTGTGAATTGGATGAAGATTCTTTTCTCTCCCTGTTTGAAGTGTTGGAACTTGATGATGTCGTTGCAGTTTTTGAAGAGAAGTCTTCAGATTATGTTTAGGATCTGATCGGTAGTTTGACGGATGAAATTTCCGATGTGATTTTAGAGCGGATGAAAAATGAAGGCTCCGAAGAAGTCGAAGGCCTGTTGAGCTATGGCAATGATACGGCTGGCGGCATCATGGTGCCCGATTTTATTGCATTGAAACTGGACACAACGGCTGCTGACGCGATCGCTTCTTTACAAAAAGAGTTTCTTGATGTAGAGATGCCTTTTTATCTCTATGTGGTGGATGAATATAGCAAGCTGGTGGGAGTCAGTTCCTTGCGCCAATTGGTGGTGGTGCCGCCTGAAACGCCGTTAAAAAATTTTATGACCACCGATGTTTTTTCCGTACAAACCGATGTAGATCAGGAAGTCGTTGCCAAGATTGTCGCTCGTTATGATATTCTGGCAGTTCCGGTAGTGGATGAATCTAACTGTCTGGTGGGTATTGTTACGGTGGATGATGTGATTGACATTTTCCGGGAAGAAGCCACTGAGGATATGTTGAAAATGGTCGGTGCCGGTGAACAGTTTGTGGAAACCCAATCGGTGTTTAGAAGCACGCGTATCCGTGCACCTTGGCTATTCGCCAGTTGTATTGGCGGGATTGTCGCTTTTTATATTATCGGACACTACGAAAGCACGCTGAATAAAATCGTCTATCTGGCGGCATTTATTCCCGTTATTATGGGGATGGGCGGTAATATTGGCACGCAATCCTCCACCATTGTCGTTCGCGGACTGGCAACGGGGCGTCTTAACAGGCGGGATATCGGGTCGGTGGTGTTAAAAGAACTGAGCATCGGTCTTATTTTAGGAATGTTTTATGGCGTTTTGATCGGTTCCGTAGCGCAATTCAGGTACACTTTGGCGGGCTTGGCGGCAGCCGTCGGGCTCGCCGTTCTCTGTTCTATGTCCGTAGCCGCCTTGGTAGGCTCCTTGGTGCCAATGCTTTTTGCCCGCATGAATATTGACCCGGCAGTTGCCACCGGCCCTTTTGTTACGACCTCCATTGATATTATCAGTATATTTTTTTATTTCGTGATAGCAACAGCTCTGTTGGGTCTCTGAAATGCCCGAATTTACCACAACCGCTATTATGCTGCGCCGGATCTGCTATGGAGACAACGATCTCATAATCAGCTTTTTCACGCCGGATAAAGGCAAAATTTCAATCATCGCCAAGGCTGCTAAAAAGAGCACCAAACGTTTTGGCCCGATTCTTGAGCTTTTTTCCGTTTTGCAGGTCGTTTGCCGCAACGGACGACGCCAGGGGATGATGTATCTTCAAGAAGCCGCCTTGAAAGAATCTTTTTCCGATATCAGGGCCGATATTAAAAAAACCGCGTATGCCAGTTATTGGGCTGAATTGATTAACACCTGGGTGGAAGAAGACAAAGCGCAGTCACAGCTATATTACCTGTTTTCGATTGCACTTGAAGCGCTTAACCAAGGGAAAATACCCGATGAAATGTTAAGCGTTTTTTTTCAGCTTAAATTTTTAAACCTCAACGGCCTTAGCCCTGATTTACGGCGATGCCGCGAATGCGGAATTCCGGTGGAAAAAACAGCGCATACCCGATTGATATTTGATTTTGTGAAAGGCGGTCTGCAATGCCCTCAATGTGCATCGGCCGCCACCGGACGCTTGACGCTTTCCAAGGGCGTGCTAAAACAGTTACAATGGATTGATCAGCACGATTTGGAAACCGCTCGGCGACTTTGTCTTTCGCCACAAGCTTTGCAAGAAAGCCTTTCTTTCCTGGAAGCATTCGTGCCCTTTCATACAGGCAGGCAACTGCGGAGTTTGAAATTTTTAAGACAGATACGTTAAAGTGAAGTTTTAAGTTTCAAGTTATCCCAAGAAGGAGTGCAAACTTCCGTTTGCGTGTTCCGCCAAGAAAAACCAATAATTAAAAAGCGCCATTATGAAAACTGACTTTCAGACTATTCTTGAAAACAATTCGATTGAAGTTTCCGCTCCGTGCCGTGTAGACATGGGCGGCACCTTGGATATAAACACATTTAATTATCCGTTCAGACATCTTAACCCCTGCACTTTTAATATTGCCATCGGTTTGAGAACATATATACGCCTTGAACCTTATACCCAAGGCATCGTAAAAGTATCTTCCAGGGGTTTCGACAGCGCTGAATTCTCACCGGAACAGGCTCCCTTTAATCATCCGTTGGGATTAATGTTTGCTATCGCCGCCTATTTCCGTGCGGATGGGGTTCATATTATAATTGATTCATCCTCTCCGCCGCGTAGTGCGTTAGGGGGCTCGTCGGCAGCGGCTGTCGCTTTAGTGGCCGCGTTCAAAGCGCTGATTGATCACGAGGCGGTAGTTAAAGAGCAGGAAAATGAATTCCGACAGGAAATCGCTATCCTGGCGCACGCTCTGGAAGCCAGTGTTGCAGGTGTGCCTTGTGGCTTTCAAGATCAACTTGCGGCTGTTTTTGGTGGTGTGAACACTTGGTTTTGGACCGGTCAGCCCGTATTGCCGCTTTATAAACGCCTGATTGTTATATCAGATTCCGATTATCAGGACTTGGAGGCGCGTTTACTTTTAGCTTACTGCGGTATTCCCCATGCGTCAAAAGATATCAACAGCCGTTGGGTGCGTCAATTTGTATCCGGCCAATATCGCGATTATTGGAAAAAAATCATTCAGGCAACAAATTTATTCGGACATGCTGTAAAAGAATGGGATTTGCAGACCGCCGCTAAACAGATGAACCTGGAAACCGATCTTCGACGCGAAATGACTCCGGACGTGCTTGATGATATGGGCAAGCAATTGGTAAAACTTGCCGTACAAGCCAATTGCGGCGCTCGATTTACCGGCGCAGGCGGTGGAGGCTGTATATGGGCGCTGGGTGAACCGAATCATATCAAAAAATTGAAAATTAATTGGAAAAACTTGCTTTCTGAAATTGAAACAGCCGCTTTGTTGGAGATGAAAATTGATAACAGGGGGCTTCGCTTTGGCAAATATTGAATTCCAGATATTAATACCACAAGGTCAAAGGGCGGAGATAAAGAGCAGGGACTAAATAACTTATTCAATTGTTTTAAATGGGACTCAAATATAAATTCAACCAAGCTCAGAAGATTATAAACGATTTAGACGATGAAGCGCTGAGGATCGCAAGGGGATTTGGTAAAGAAATTCAAAAAGCGGAAAAAAAACTTTCTCAAAAAGGAGAAAAACTCTTTTTAAAATGTAAGACCGAATGTCAAGGACTTTGCTGTCTGAATTTATATCCGGATTCGATAATCAGTCATTATGATTTTCTGTTCATTTTAGTGATGAACCCTGACATGAATGCCGCTATTTCAAAATGCCTGGAAAGAGAAAATCTATTCTTCGCTACTGACTGTATTTTTCTCAAAGACGGCAAAGGGCCTTGTATATTTCCACCTGATTCAATGCCGGAAATATGCATAACGGCCTTTTGTAATTATGAAAGGTCAATTGAAAAAGAAATTAATTTTTTAAAGCGAAAGTTTACTAAACTAAGTCGGTTCATTTGGTTACGCAAACCGAGAGCGCTAAAAAATAAGGTGATAAGACACTTTAAACGGTATTGATGTCACCTCTGATTTTATAACCTTTATCAAAGTAAGGGTTCAGAAATAAATAACTTGTACTTTTAGGTGCACAGATTTTGGTCAGGTTTGGTCGATCTGATTGAACAAAAGCGTAGTAATAGTGAGCTATTTCAAACTTTTGTGATTGAAGATCGGCCAAAGATGACCGGAAGCTGTGATGGATAAAATACCAAGTTATTTATTTTAGAGCCCTAAGAAACGGGGTACAAAATGAATTTTCAGGATGTGATTTTTACATTAGAACACTTTTGGGCGCAAAAAGGGTGTGTGATGGTGCAGCCCTATGACTTGCAAGTCGGTGCGGGCACCTTCCACCACTTTACAACATTAAAATCATTGGGGCCGGAACCCTGGAATGTGGCGTATGTACAACCTTCACGGCGTCCGACCGATGGGCGCTATGGTGATAACCCCAACCGATTACAGCATTACTACCAGTATCAGGTGATCTTAAAGCCATCGCCCGATGATGTCCAGGAACAATATTTGGACAGTTTAAAGGCTCTGGGCGTTGACCCGCTGGATCACGACATCCGTTTTGTCGAAGATGATTGGGAATCCCCCACTTTGGGTGCATCCGGATTGGGATGGGAGGTCTGGTTGGATGGTATGGAAGTGACGCAATTCACCTATTTTCAGATGGCCGGAAGCATCGAATTAAAACCGATTTCAGTGGAACTGACTTACGGTCTGGAACGTATCACTATGTACCTACAAGGAGTGGACAACGTATATGATTTGAAATGGAATGACACTGTAACTTACGGCCAGGTGCATCATCAGCAGGAGGTGGAACAATCGGTTTATAATTTTGAAGTGGCCGATGTTGATATGCTCTTGCAAACATTTCAATGCTACGAAGCCGAATCGCAACGCACAATTGAAAAAGGCTTGATTTTACCCGCGTATGAGTATTGCCTGAAATGCTCCCATACCTTTAATCTTTTAGATGCTCGCGGTGCCATCAGTGTTTCGGAAAGAACCGGCTATATCGGGCGTATCCGCAATCTTGCCCGTGCCTGCGCCCAAGGCTATGTCAATCAAAGGGAAGCGATGGGGTTTCCATTATTGCCAAAAAACAGTTTAGTTGCTTAGGAAAAGTTTCGACCTGTGCAATTGAAATAAAATATTCCTTAAAAGCTCCGTGAGAGCGGCATATTTGTAGTACAATCATGCTCTGATTCTGACAGAGTCCCATCGGGACGGCATATTTGTAATGTGATTGCGCATATTCTGTTAT
>JAOZRC010000674.1 GCA_029940345.1 Desulfobacterales bacterium | reverse complement strand
TCATCTTTATTCACCACATTTTCAATCAAATCGACAAAATTTTCACGGGTTTGTCGATCCACAGACCCGACCATGCCGAAATCGATTAAACAGATAATATTTTGCGGCAAAACAAAGATATTGCCCGGATGAGGGTCCGCATGAAAAAAGCCGTGATAAAATATCTGTGTCAGGCAGATATCAGCGCCCCGCTGGGCAATACGTTTGCAATCAAGCCCCATGTCGGACAACCTTTGAATATCGGATACTTTGATCCCTTGGATAAATTCCATCGTAATAATCTGGGAGGTTGTCAGGTTCCGAAAAACCTTGGGAATATACAACGTCGGGTCATCTAAAAACAGTTGCGCGATTCGCTCCATATTGGCGGCTTCGATGGTGTAATCAATCTCTTTTTCAAGGCTTTTAGCGAATTCCTCAACAATTTTAACCGGTTGATGCAAAAACATCTCTTCAATATGACGTTCCATCAGGGTCGCCAAATGGAGCATAATTTCAAGGTCGATTTCGATTACTTTATTTACGCCGGGTCGCTGCACTTTCACGGCCACCCGTTCACCATCTTTAAGACGCGCCTGATACACTTGCCCGATAGATGCCGATGCAAAGGGCGTTTCGGAAAACGACTCAAAGAGCTCTTCCGGGAATTGTCTGAATTCATCTTTAAAAACCTGGCGAATCGCATGATAATCACGCGGAGGCACATGATCCTGAAGTTTGGCGAGTTCGCTCAAAACATCTGGTGGGATAAGATCGGGACGCGTTGAAAGAATTTGACCCAGTTTAATATAGGTCGGCCCCAACTCTTCAATCGCCATTCGCAAGCGTTGGGCACCGGCCAATCGCTCAACGCGCGGACGCCGGTCTTTGGCAATCATTTGGAGTCCGACTTCGATATATTGATCAATCTTGAGTCGTTCGATGATGTCACCAAAACCGTATTTAAAAAATACGCCTAAAATCTGGCGGTAGCGATTTAAATGACGGTAGGTGCGGCCAATAACACCAATTTTACGTATACTAAGCATATCGACAGTGCAAAGTTCGAAGTATAAAGTTTAAAGTTGTTTTATAACATGTTGAAATTATTTTAGTATATAGCCCAAATTATTTTTTCCCGGATCCGAGGGATTTTTTAAGCTCACGAATCTCGTTTTTCAGTTTATTGAATTCTTCGCCGGTAACGACATCGACCTTTTTCAAAAATTCTTTGACCGATTTTCCAACTCTTTCTTCCAGTTTATCCTGAGTTTCTCCATATTTGACTAAAATTTCCTCAATAAATTTTTTACCTTCATCTTCGGTCATTTTGCTTTGCCGCGCCCAATCCCTGGCCATGTTTTCAGCCTCATCTTTAGCCATTAAGGCCAATCCCACGCCACTAACCATTGTTTTTTTGAATAAATCTATCATCATTCGCTCCTTGTGAAGCACTGCAAGATTTAACTTGCAGCGCTATCGGCACCAACCCACGTTCGCTATCCGAGTTGCAATGTGTAATTATTTCAGCTTGCCAATCAGGATACTGGCAATGGTGTTTTTCTGGATCTCTTTGGTGCCTTCATAAATTTCCGTAATTTTTGCATCGCGGTAGAAGCGTTCAACTTCATACTCTGCCATGTAGCCATAGCCGCCGAGTAATTGAATAGCCTCGTCGGCAACTTCAACTGCCGTACGTGCGGCATACATTTTGGCCATGGACGTCAGTTTCGCATCCATGCGTCCTTGATCATAGTTCCAGGCCGCTTTGTAGGTGATCAGACGCGCCAGTTCGATCTTGGTGGCCATGTCGGCCAGTTTATGTTGGTTCACCTGGAATTGGGCGATTTTTTTACCAAACTGTTCACGTCCTTTGGTATACGCCAGGGCGCGGTCAAAAGCGCCTTGAGCCGTTCCCAGGGCCTGGGCCGCAACTAAAATCCGGCTTTCATCAAAAAATTCCAAGACCTGATAAAAGCCCCGCCCCTGTTTGCCAATCAAATTGGTCTTGGGGACGCGCACATCTTTAAAAACGACTTCGGCGGTGGCCATTGAATGGATTCCCATTTTATCGCCCACATCCGTGGTTGAAACACCTTGACGGTCAGCTTCCACCAAAATCAGGCTTTGCCCCCGGTGCGAAGGTTTCACTTCTGCATCTGTCTGGCAGAGAACCGAATAGAACCCGGTAAGCGGATGGCCGCCGTTGGTAATAAATATTTTCACACCGTTAATCACCCATTCATCCGCATCTTCCTGCGCGGTTGTATCCATCATCGTAATATCAGAGCCGTGATTCGCTTCGGTAAACGCTCCGCAAGATAGCACTTTACCTTCGGCAACCTGGGGTAAAAATTGTGCTTTAATTTCCTCACTGGCAAAACGCAAGAGACACTCCGAGGCAAAACCGGAAAGAATGACGGCACTGCCAATGGTAGAGTCCTGGGCGCAAAATGCCTCGGCTATCAGAATATTTTCTAACACGCCAAGTTCCTGACCGGAATATTTTTCAGGAAAATGAACGCCGATAAAACCATAATCGGCGGCTTTTTTCCATATTTTTTTTGGGAATTCGTGATTTTTGGCCATTTTCAGGGCAAGTTCCTTATCAAATTCACCTTTGGCAAAATCCCTGGCAGCTTTCTGAATCTCTTTTTGTGATCGGGTAAGTTCAAAATCCATCTACACCTCCTAAAGTGGCGCTAAATTAGCAACCATAATTATTGATTTATGATAGAAAGTCATATAAAATAAATTTAACCAGTCAAATTATCACAGGGATAGGCGTATTGCAAGATTTTTAAGTTTGGTAAAGTAGCGGTAAATAATGGACTTTAAAGCGACAATTCAAATAACGGAAACAATAACACTGGATCCGAATGAAATCACTTATGATTTTATCCGGGCATCCGGTCCTGGCGGTCAAAAAGTAAACAAGACATCGTCAGCCGTCCAACTTCGTTTCGACGTGGGCGCATCCCCTTCGCTGCCCGATGAAGTTCGCCAGCGACTGATCCATCTGGCTGGAAGACGCCTGACAACCAATCAGATATTGGTTATTGAAGCAAAACGGTTTCGTAGTCAGGAGGACAATCGTCGTGATGCGGCAGAGCGTCTGATCCAACTGATCAGAAAAGCCGTTCAGGCACCTGTGCGCCGGCGCAAAACCAAACCCTCTAAAGCGTCTGTGGAGCGGAGATTAAACCAAAAACGGCAGCGAAGCCAAATTAAGCGGCAACGGCGGGTTCGTTCAGAGACTGATGATGCGTAAAGCCAGGATGTTCCTAATTCTACTTTGGTAAATTGATTTGTAGGGTGGGTGGAGCCTGGCGGAACCCCTGATCATCGACGGAGAGAAATTTGTTTTTCACCTTATTCCGTCGGGCATTCT